>JAZQEQ010000113.1:0-13424 GCA_045539055.1 Oscillospiraceae bacterium
GCCTTTTCGGGGTACAACAATGCTTCAGAGCAGTCAGCCGACACAGTCACGGTAATGCCGTTCGTTTCGCTGCGATCAGCATAATACTCCTCGGGAGTCCTGATATCTGCAAAAGCTGCCACGGCCGCTAAAACTATCATCACACCACCCGCAACAACAAGCAGCGTGTGTTTTCTGCCGCGCACCAGCCACACCACGATCAGCGCAGCACCTGCAACCGTCGTGACCGCAACCAGTACCACGCGAATATCATTGCCGTTAGTTGGTGCTTCGGCTTCATCGCACTCATGCTGTTGAGCTTCAGATGTCAGCTCGCTGTCTGTCGTTTCACTGACTCCGATATCTATTTCAGAAATGCTGAATAGTTCCTCGCCGCGTGCCGACAATTCCAGTGCTGTCAGCGCCTGAAGTGCCTGAACAGTGGAAATGCCGCTTGCTTCGCCACCAATATGCGAAAAACCGCCGTCCGAGGTCTTGTATTCCATGAGTGCCGACAGTGCCTTTGCTGCCCTGCTGTCACTGTCGTCATAGCCCAGCGCACACAATGCCGTTATAGCCTGTGCCGAGCTCTCGCTGTTTTCTATCCCCATGCTCATAAACCCGCCGCTTTCAAGCTGCAGGTCGGTCAGACACTGTTCCGCTTTCCCAAGCGCTTCACTGATGAAGTTTTCTCCCCTCATCGGAGCCAAAGCATAGATAACAGCAGCAGTGATATCAGTATCAGCAGCATCGCCCTTAAGCGCAAAACCGCCATCGGCAAGCTGCTTTGAGATAAGATGTTCGGCAAGCGTAATTTTCGTGTTCCTTGCATCATCGGGAGCAGTAACATTGCAGCAATTTGCCGCTATCAGCGCCCATATATACGCATTTATTCCCTGCCTGTCCAGCATTTCATTGCGGTATACCGCGGCATTTATAAGCTCATCATCGCACATTCCCGCCGCAGACAGCACTATCGCCGCACGCTGAAGCTCTGTGGGCTTCACAAAGCCATCAGCGGACATAAGCTCCTCCGCTGCTTCACGCACGCTCTGCAGATACTGCTGAGCACCGTCTGCGCCGTGCAGTCTTATTCTGCAATAAGCCACCCAGTCATTCTCGCCAAATTCCAGTCCGTCATAAAAATCGCCGTCAGGAGCAAAGGAACTGAAAATGGCATCTGTACCGCTGCTTTGTGCAAAAGCAGGAAAAGCGGTCTGCACCGCTACTAAAACTGCTATGCAGACCACCGTGATAACCTTTACTATTTTCTTCATCTCTTTTTGGAAAGCGCCATAGCCGCACCTGCTGTAAGCACCGTGCCGATAACTGCCGCAATACCCTCTGCACCTGTTTCGGGCGAGGTCTTGTCGATATCGACAGCGGTATCTTCGTTTTCACTGATAGAAGAAAGCGCCTGATAAGCCGCATCTATCTCAGCCTGTGATACCCCGAATGTACCAAGCACATCGATCGCCGCTGCGTATTCGGGAGTACTGCTGTCAGATGCCGCAACGAGCTTTGCAAGCTCTGAGGTATTCACTGACTCGACAAGCGCAGGTGCGCCGCCCCACGAGGAATTATCCACACCGAGGTCGCAACCGTAGCCGTAAACTGTAAATCTATACTGCACAACATCACCGTCAACAGGAGTATAATCGGAAATGCCCACCGAGGAATACTCACCATTCAAAAACCAGCTCCAGCCCGATTCCGCCGTATAGTCATAAGCCGAAAGCCAGCCCTCTGCATTTCTGCCGAACATATCAGGGCACACCTCTGCGATAGCTGCAGGTATCTCTGCGCCTGTATCGGTATCGGCAAAGCCCTCGATATATGCGCCCCAGCCTCCGTCGACCGCGTTTACATCGGCCGCTCTCTTCACGATGTCGATGCCTGTGTCGCCCTCATAGAAAGGCACTGCTTCGGGCTTGCATACAAGTCCCTGACCGATGGTCGCCTTGTCTGCGTAAAACGTCACATAGCCCTGCGGTGTATCATCCGCAAAGGCTGTCGCCGACAATGCGCACAGTGCCGACGCTGACAGCAGCGCTGCCAGTATTCTTGTTTTCTTCATTTCTTGATCCTCCGTCAAATTACAAATTTGCTCATTCCCAGTGGCAGGTCTTCCGGCTTGGAATCATAGAGTCTGTGCTCTTTCACGCTGTGCCGAGCCTTCCCTGAGGTATCCCTCCAGTGACCCGACGTTTCCGTCTGTGACAGCAGCGCAGCTTCCTCACGGCAGCGGGGACTGCTGCGGAATTTCACCGCATTCCGTTTTACCGCCTGTTTCAGAGCCTTTACTATTATACTACTTTTACGATGAGGTGTCAACAAATGCACACTATACAAAAATACCCGAGTATGATCTCGGGTATTTTTTAACTATTCAGCTCTCGATAGACAGTGCATAGTCCAGAATTACATTTCCACTTTCATCGGGAGTTGTAAATCTGGGGCAATTGTACCTTTCAAAGCACCAACCGTCCTCCTTGCGTTTAAATCCGTTTGTTTTAAGCTCCTCCAGACACATATTATGGGTGTCCATAGTATAGAACTCACCGCTGCCCTCTTTATCCTGCAAATAGCACACGGCATGATCCAAGGCTTGTATGTCAACATATTCAAAACCGTCAGGCACTTCGGTTTCTGCAGGGAATAGCATGCCTATCCAACGTTCAGGCATCCCATCAACGATGCGCACCGCTCCAATATAAGCATCTCCGTTAAATGGGAGAGCAGGCCGCTTTTCAAGCTCGGCGAACCAATCGTTTGCCCACCATTCGCCCCAGTTCGCACTGCCCTCATACTTTTTACCGATAAGTCGTGCCGCAGGACAGCTTTCTCTTTTAACCTCTAAGATCTTAACAGACATTGTTATACCTCCACACAGTATTCTTTCACTCAGACATTTTGTGTTTATAACAAATACTCTTTTATATCCGCAACGAACTGATTTCCGCAGCGAGCAAGCTCACCCAGAACTCGGTCTATGCCTTTCTCGCTTTCATACCAGTTGTCCTTTGTGATATTATAGCAATGCACAGGACACACTATCAGCCTGACATCGGGGAACGCCATCTGATACAGCATAAGACAGCGGCGTGCATGAAACGCCTTGCATACTATCATTGCGGTCTTTATTTCGATCCCTGCTTTGTCAACGACTTCCCTCGAAAGAAACGCATTGTCGCGCGTATGTCCGGACCTGTTCTCTCCAATTATTGCAGACCGAGGCACACCGTTTTTAAGCAGAACATCAGTAAAAAACTCGCAGTCCGAGCCGTAATCTCCATCATATATATCCGCCTTTGAACGTACACCCTGCCATCCGCCAAGCTTCACGCTTACGCCGCCCGAGGGTACCAGCCATTTTGCAAAGCCCTTACGATAAAGCTCCGCAGCATATTCGGGCAGCTCGGGGAACGAGCCTCCCGGCAAAAATATAGCATCGACCTTTTGCGGCTCGTCGGACACGAATATGTAATCAGAAATGTCGCTTATTATCCTGTCAGTCATAACGACCCTCTCAATCGCAATCAAACTCCGCCAGAAGCACCTCCAAAGGCAGCACTCTGACCGTTGAGCCGTCTGCATCGATTCCTGCCGCGCCAACAAAATACTCGCCGCAGTCAAATGCCGCTATATCCTTGATAAGCGTTGTATCTACGCCGCTTATCATCGTGGTGAGCCCGATGCCTGTGCGCTTCAGGAAAGCCTCCTTCTGCACCCACATACGCAGGAAATCCTCGTCCGAGCCAAGCTGCGCAAACTCGTTTTTGCTGAGCGTGCGCTCTTTCAGCTTTTCACTGATGCGACGATCTCTGCGCTCGATATCAACGCCTATCTCCTTTTCGTTATCCGAGATAGCTACGCACACTGCGCCCTTTGTGTGAGAAACAGAAAACTGCGCTCCGCCACCCTTTATGTAAGGCTTTCCGTGAGGTCCTTTCTCAAAAACGACCTTGCCCTGCGGTTTTCCGAGCAGCTTTGAAAGCTCGCTCCTGAGCAGAAGCGCCGCTACAAGTGACTGCACCTTGTCCTCGTCCGAAGCTTTTTTCAGCACCGCGTTCTTTCTTGCCTTCGAAACGCAGGCAAGGTATTTTTCAAGCGCCGAGAACTCCGCGCCATCTGTATAAACTACGATTATATCCACTTGGCTTCTCCTATATTCCGCCGAAGCTGTCGCCGCTGTCGGACTTTCTCGCCGCCTTGAAAAGCGGGCTCTTTTTTGTTACAAGCTTGTCACATATTCCATCCTCCGTGCAAAGGCGAAGCGTTATCTTGCCGCTCTCGATCTTCGGATGGCGAAGTATCCTCGGCTTACCGCTTACCTCTGTTCTGGAAACTGCGATAAAACAGAACTTCTCGTCCTCATACGGAGCATCGCCGCCCTTTAACTGCTTGTGCAGCTTCGTCCTTGCTACTCTTGCCGTAAAATGACACCAGTCGTCCGCAGGCAACATACATTCTCCGTTTGTAGGGCACGGAGCCGCAACATAGCCGCCCAGCCCGATAAGCTGCTTTCTCGCCTCACGAAGCTGCGCAAAGCCCTCGGGAGTGCCCGGCTCTACTATTATCAACAGCTTCTCCGCAGCATTCCACAGCTGCTCCACAGCACTTTTACGCGCAGATACCGTTAATTCATTAAGACAATAGCTGCTAAGCACAAGGTCTGCTTTTTCGACAAGTTTTGCAGACGAAATATCACGCTTTATCCACTGTGCCGAAATACCACGCGCCTGCATAAGCTGCTTTCCGAGAGATATCATGCTATCCTCGCGCTCGATACAGGTTATATCCTCGCACTCTGTGATAAGCTCCGCCGCATGGCTTGCCGCGCCTGTGCCCGCACCAACATCAAGCACCGACGATATCTCATCCTCAAAGCACTCCATAGTAAGCTCTATCGCCTTGCTAACCGCACCGAATGTCGCAGGCATCCTCACCGCCGCATACGCAAGCGTATCGCGTTCGTTATTCACAAGGCTCTTTCCTGCGCCGCTCTCGGTGCGATAGCGCTTTGAAACGCCTTCCGCAGCAGCGGTCATCATCTTTATATCCTGACCCGCGAAAAGTTGTTCTATCGCAAATCTAAGCTCTGACGGAAACTCCATCGGCTCACTCCTTAAAAGTAGTTATTCCTTATCTCCTTTGCGGCAAATGCGCCCTGAAGCTTCTGTCCCTTTTCATGGGGATGAAGTCCGTCGCGCAGATATCTGCCCTCGCCGCCTATTATCTCAAACTTCTCACAGATGCCGCTGATGTTGAAGCAATCTATCATCTGCACGGACATTCCGCCGCAGATCTTTTTCATTACCTCGATCTGCTTTATCGTCTTTTCGTTATGCTCGGGAGTTGCTGTCTGTAATGGTGTAAGGACAAAAACGCGACAATCGGGGAAATTCTCCAGTATCGTCTGTATGCACCAGCGCATTGCGCCTGCTGTTGTAAACAGATCGATATTGTCGTTGTTTTCAAGGACTTTTCCTGTCAGTGCCTTTTCAGCGTCACCAAAGCTGTCGTCGCTGTCGTTCGTTCCCATCGCAAAAGCGAATATATCAGGCGCAGGATACTCGCCGCTCTTTACCTCTGAAAGGAACTTCTGGATATGCACCACAGCACAGTTATTCATGCGCATCTGCATTTCTTCCGCGTCATCGGTAGGCTCCCAACCGCCGCTGATGCCTGCGAAATCAGCCGAATCATACTCCTGAGTAGTGAGTGTTTTTCCGCCGCATTCAACAGTGCGCTTATACCATACAGCGCTTCCCACCGCAACATTATGGTGGTTTTTCATTGAAAGCTCATTGAAAGCATGGAACGACCACTGAAATCCTGCTGTTATACTGTCGCCGTCAACGCCGAAATTCAAATCCTCAAATCTGTTCATAACAAGATGTCCTCTCATAATAAAATATCTATGTTTATTTTAATACAAATCACAAGTTTTGTAAAGGGGTAAAAACCGATTATATTCCACTCAGGTCAAATAAAGGCGTGAATTCTTCCTTTGCTGAGCTCTTCTCCTGCATATACCCCTGAAGCCCTGCATCCATCACTGCGTCAAGCGCTTTTCTGTACTCAAAAGTAGTTATCCGCCTGTTGAGTCTGGGGTCGTCCTTCGCGTTGTGAAAGGGAGTATACTGGCTCATAAGGCTGAACAGCACATCGGCACCGAAGCGCTCTCCGACGCGCTTTATCACCTCCACCGAATCTTTATACAAATACGGAATAACCATGTGGCGGACTATCGTGCCTTTTTTCAGCAGCACTCCATCGAAAACAGGCTTACCCGTCTGACGCAGCATCTCCTCCACCGCTGCCATCGCGGTTTCAAAATAGTGAGGTGCGTGCGAAAGCCTTGCCGCTTCGGCATCCGAGAAATATTTTATGTCAGGGAGGTATATATCCACATACCCAGACAGCATTTTCAGTGTTTCGACACGCTCGTATCCGCCTGTGTTGTAGACAACAGGCACTTTGAGCTCTGTCTTTGCGATATCAAGCGCTTTAATGATCTGCGGCACAAAATGCGTCGGGTTTACAAGATTGATATTATGCGCGCCCTGCTCCTGAAGCTCCAGAAATATCTCAGCAAGCCTCTGCACGGATATCTCCCTGCCGAAGCCGCCCCAGCTTATATCATGATTCTGGCAGTATTCGCAGCGCATCACACAGCCCGAAAAGAACACTGTGCCGCTGCCATTCGAGCCGCTTATGCAAGGCTCCTCCCAATAGTGAAGCCCTGCTCTTGCCGCCTTTATATCATTCCCCATTTTGCAGAAGCCCGACCCTTTGCTGCGGTCAGCATTACACATTCTGGGACACAGATTGCAGCCCATAGACCCTCCTCAAAAAAATTCCCAAACTGTAAAGCTTGGGAATTCTCTTTTATCTTTTCTTTTCCTTTGTGACTTCAATGTTCTTTACGATCTCATAAGTCGGATCAAACATTCCGTCCTCATCATACGCAACGGTCATCGTTACGCCAAGAACGCCATCCTCGGAACCCGTGAAATCCAGCGGGTTTTCCGTGGTTATATCGTATGTGTAGATGAATGTGATCTCTGCCGGAACATCTTCTGTTCCGTTTACGATAAAGCGGAAGCTGTCAGTGTCTTCAAAAGCAAACGCAGCGGCCGCGCCCTCGTCGGTGATAAGCGGCTCTATAACAGAATTTCTCTGCACAAATGCTTCCTCGCCCTTTTTGTTCTCCACCTCGGGATAAACATTCTGTGCCGAAAGGACCACACCGTTCTCCACAACGACATTAAGGCGAAGATTATCGAAAAGATAATCGTTTGTCGTAGGCTCACCCTTTTCGTTGATGCCGTTGTAAACGCTGCCTGTGACCACAAATGTCGATGTATCCACCTTTTCTGCGTCGAAAAGGAATACAGGAGCATAGATAACGCTCTGGAACTCCGCAAGGATCACTGTAAGCTCCTCTACCGAAACATCCTCGCTGTCAGTCTCGTTTATAACAGCCACGATCTCAGAAAGCGTTTCATTTGCTATCAGATCGGACGTATATACACGCGTAACATCTGCATTTCTGCCGTTTTCGTTTATTATATCTCCGCAGAATATCATATCATGCGCATTCAGCATAAGTATAAGATACAGTGCAAGCGCGCCTATAACGAGCACAACAAGCACTATGCCTACCACTATCTTCATGTGAAGCCCTCATTTCTGTCAAATACAATATAAATTAGTGTCCCAATCCGGAACATACGGATGATGCCTCATGTACAGCTTGTATTTGCGATTAAGCTCCGCTATCTGCAAAGGTATCGCAAACATATCCTCATTTCTGTGATAAAGCGCAACATTGAGCTTAGGGCGATATTTTGCTATCGTCTGCTTTGTGCCGTTAAGCGCCTTTTCCTCGCTGCCTTCGACATCATATTTTATAAATGTAGCCTCTTCGCCCTGTAGCATATGGTCAACACTCATCATCCTGACCTCTCTGCCGCGAGCGGGGTTTGACGCATCTACCTTGGAGCTGCGACCTGCCTTAAGGCTGAACATCATCGTGGTCTCACTGTCCCACGCACCGCAATTGTACGCCTCCAGCAGTCCCGAGCCTATCATATACAGTCTGCGCTTGAGCTTGAGATAATTTTTATGATCAGGCTCCATCGCATACAGTTTTTTGAATTTCATGGAGGTCTCATTCAGGAACTCCACCAAAGTATCGCCGTTATATGCGCCGAGATCTACATAGATCTCCTCCGCGCCTATCCTGAGCAGGTCATACATCTCCTCGCGCGGAGTTTCGCACTCCTTCAATAGCTTTATATCACCGCTGAGCTTGTATCTGATAACATTTTCAAACACCTTTTTGCTCTGCTCGTCAGCCATCAGCTCATAAGCCGCCTTGAGCTCCTTGTAGTGTTCCTTCGCATAGTCAAGCGTAAACAGACCATCGCCTATCACCGGAACATTGGGAGCATAAAGCTCATGTCGCGAAGCAATGTCGTATATCCTGTCCATCACCTCGGGGAGCTGTGTTCCGAAGCTTACAAGGATGATAAAATCATCGCCGTAAAGCTCCTCTATCTCAGAAAGCTTTTTCACGCGGAAGCCCATAAAGCTGTGACCGCGCACAAACTCGTCGCTCGCCATTATGTCATCTATCTCAACACCGATATCATCAAGCACAGCGCGTATCTTTTCAGCACCGTCACCCATACCGTAAAGCACTATCTTCTTTTCAGTGCTGCGGAGATAGTCCCAAAGGCAGCTATCTATCTCATCAAGAAAAAAAGCCATTTTACTCCTCACAAAAAGTTACAGCATCCTCAGCGCCTCGGACTCCTTGACGCACTTTACAAAACGGTCAGCAATATCCGAGCTGTTGAGCGAATAAAGCGAAGCGATCCTGTCGACCTCATCCCAATTGCCGCTCTCATAGCTCAGCGCCAGTTTGTAAACATCGCTGTAAATTCCGCCTCTGCCAAGCAGACCGCCCTTGATATCTTCTGTTATAGGGAATTCGTTCAGCTTGCGCTCGAGATCGCCTGTCTTGCAATGATCAAGCATGGACAGCAGTCCCATCAGGTAAAACGAATCCGCATTTCTTGAAGCCTCGGGTATCATCAGCGCAAGGCTGCGGCAAAACTTTGCAATAACCAGTGCAACACGCATTACCTCGACATTGTCGTTGCGCGTGATACGCTGCATTCCCATAAGATATACCCACTCGCGCAGGTAATCAAGTCCGAGAATAACAAGTGCCTGACTGATCGAAGATACTCTGTTCTTTACACCGAAATATACGGAATTTATAAGCCTCAGCAGTCGCTGGCACATAGCGGTATCGCGGGAAATCACATCAACGATATCGCTTATCTCAGGCTCGGGCTGGGAGATAAGCTGCATTATCTGCATGAAATTCATGGTCAACGGCACTACACTGTCCCTTGAAAGTATCGTAGGACGCGCAAAATAATAGCCCTGCGTGAATGTACAGCCAAGCCTTTTCGCGTACTCATACTCCTCCGCAGTCTCGATCTTCTCGGCAAGCATGATCTTGTTGCAATATCTGCACACATAAGCCGTTTCCTCGATCGTATGATGCGGGATGCGGAAATCTATCTTCACGATATCGCCGAGCTGGAAAAGGTCGCTGTATGTGTTGTTGAACTCAAAATCGTCCAGAGCAATGGTATATCCGCGCTCCTTCAGATCCTGACATGCATCAACAAGCTCATCATCTATCATGAGGTTCTCAAGCACTTCCACCACCACGATATCGGGCGCTATCATCTTAGGCACACCACGCTTGAGCAGGTTGCCGGTAAAGTTGATAAACGCCTTACCGCCGCCAATGACCTCTCGGATATCAAGTCCGAAAAACGCATTGGTGACAACATCGGCAGTGGATTCATCGCCGTTTTCGCCGGTATAATTATTCTGTTGTCCGTTGCTGCGGTACAGCAGCTCATAACCGTATACCTGATTATCTGTATCAAATATCGGCTGCCGTGCCAGATAAACGTCCATCTATTGATCACCTTTCGCCGGAAAACAGGCACCAAGCTTGTCGTTATCAAGCTTTTTGCCCGTGACATATATGCGAATAGAAAAAATCACATAAAATCTCTACTTTAATTATACAATAAAAAGCGATTATTTTCAAGAGTTGTATATAAGTTTTAAAAAACAATTTAAAGTTTGTAAATTTTTCACAAACTTTAAAACGCAAAGCGGCGAGGCGCACAAAGATTACTGGACGATTTGCACAAAAGACGGAATATTGTTTTTCGGAATTTGTGCTTAACATATAAAACAAAACCGCCGAAAAAGGACTTTCTTGTCGGTAGGATCACCTTTATTCCGCATACAGCAGATATCTCGATGTCCCGACAACACCTCCTGCGGAGGTATCCTTTCGGCGGTATGGTTGACGATTACAGATTTTTATTCAGCGAACGCCCTGTGGTCCTTCCCACAACAGCGCTGTTGTAATAACCGATCTGTTTTTTGGTAGCTTTAAGGGCCTCAAGCTCCTTGCGCGAATCTATCTGCTGGCTTCTGAACTGCCCCGAGATCACCTTATCCTTATCCATAACTCTCTGCTTACAGATAATGATGTTTCGCTGTAAAAGCTGTATCTCTTTGTGCACGTCATCCAGCGAAGTCGCTACATAGCCGCCCTTTACAAGCGTTTCGAGAAGTATCCTCTCCTCGTCAGGCTGGAGGGCGATAATATTATTCAGCTGAAGCTTAAGTTCATCAAGCCTTGCAAGAAGCTCGCTGCGTCTGAATAATGCATTCTGCAATATCTCAAGGTCAGCATTGAGCATCGAGTCGGTAGCGGTCTCATATTCAAGCATCGTATCATAGATCTGACGAACTATCTCCAATGCTGCTGCACTGCCGATTTCTTCAGCCATACTGCTCACCCCTTGCTTACTTTTTTCCTGCATTAGCCTTAGCCTGCGCCTCTATCTCTTCCTTTGTCATCTGGCTTATCTGAGTGTACGCATCACGAAGGTCAGCGATCATAGGAATGATCTTCTTGATCTCTGTGGCATCCTTGCGGATGTTAGCTCTCATAGCACACTGCTGGAAGAATGTATACAGATCATTGAGATTTTTGGAGATAGGCACTGACATATCAAGCGCGCCTCTCAAAGCGCCGAGTATCTCCTGCGCTTTGATGAGTGCGTCACTGCTTTTCTTTATATCCTTGACTTCTTCAATTGCACACACAGCAATCGCCAGCTGACGCTCTGTTTCGCTATACATCTTGATGATAAGCTCAACAGGAGTCATAGTCTGCAAAGACTGCTTTTTGTATGCGGAATACGGATTAGACATGAGTAAATACCCTTTTCATTTATATTTGTCACATTGTGAAAGAAGAGAATGCTGTGGACTGGCTGTTCATCTCGGACATCATAGACTCCATATTTGTGAATACAGACCACCAGTACTCCTCACGGGCATCGTATCTGTTCTGAAGTGTAGCGATACGGTCCTGGATCCTCTCCATTTCCTTGAAGATAGTGCTGTCGATAGCGGATGTAGTGTTCTCCACGCCTGCCTTGCGTACAAGAGAGCCCTTGTTTGCACCGGAAGCCTTTACGGCGCTGTCGAGAATACCGTCAAGCTTTGCCATGATGCCCTGTTCAGGATCTGTAAACAGGGATGTAACTGCATCAGCGTTCTCAGCGTACATCTTGTCAAAGCGCTCCTCATCAAACTCAAGCTTACCGTGATCAGCAAAATCCTTGGAAGCCTTGATGCCGATATTATACATACCGATAGTGCTGCCATCCTCAAGTGTAACACTGCTGTACATCATTGTACGAAGTCTGGACATGATATTGGATACGGTGCTGTCATTGTACAGCGAGCCTACCTTAGCCATCTCCTCCCAGTCCTTGATCTCGTCGTCGCTCATCTCGTCCTTCTCAGCATCTGTGAGCGGCTCGTAGTAGTTACCCTTGGAGTCGGTCTTGGGCTTGGAGCCGATATACTTATAAACATCATCGATCAGCTGATTGTAATCCTCTACAAAGGACTTAATAGCATCCTTAACGCTGTCGCTGCTCTTGGAAAGCTCAATGGTATAGGTCTCGCCTACCTCAATGCTCTCATCAAAGGAGATGGTAGTTCCGTCAACGGTATAAGAGTTCTCGTTGAGATATACTTCCTTGCCGTTTACGTTGATAACAGCATTTGTACCGAGCGTGAAATTAGCCATATCGCCGTTGTCATCAGTCAGACCGATAGCCTTTGTGAAGTCGTTGCCCTCGATCATGATATTGCCAGCGCCGCCCTGCTCCTTAGCCTCGATAGTAAAGCTGTTTGTGAGGGAGGAGTAGCTCATTGTAACGCCTGCCTCAGAGCCGTTTACTGCGGAGATAAGGGAGTTTATGGTGGAATCTGCTCCCACACTGATCTCAACACCGTTGATGGTCATTGTGTAGTTGCCATCTGCGCCATTAGCCTCGATACCGATATCGGAAAGCTTTGTCTTCGAATTGATGGTGTTTGTGGAAGAAGACTTTGTGATACCGAGAGTACCGCCTGCGGTGGACTGGATATCAAATGCAACTGCGCCATTGCCGTCGGATGCTGTGAGCTTGCCGCCATCAAGGCTGAATGTATAGCCCTCGGAAGCGAAAGCATCGTTGATAGCATCGGAAAGCGCTGCGGAGTTCTTAGCCTTTGCTGCGTCAGCAGATGTAAAGGAGAACTTGTCAAGAGCCTCCTTGTTTATCTCAGCATCGTCAGCGAGATTGTTAGCCTTGCGGTAAGCTGCTTCCTTAAGCTGGTTGTATTCCTCAAGGATAGCCTCATTGCCTTCCTTGTTTCTTGTGTCGTAGTATGTGCTGGAAACGCCGTCGTACTTAACGTTCTTTGTAACGCCGCCGATAGAGATGCTTACAGCATTCTCGCCTGTTGCAACACTGGTGAGAGAAAGCGAAGCGCTCTCAGCTGCCTCGGACATACCGAAGCTACCGATGTTCTCTGTAACTGTGATGCTTGCGTTACCGCCCTCAACGAACTTGATGTTGCCGTCAGCGTCAAGCTCAGCCTGAACGAACCACTCCTGACCGTTGTCAGCGTCGATAGCACCTGTTGCGGATGCGCCTGTTCTGCCGGAATAGCCGAAACCTGCCTGCAGCTTTTCATTGAGATTGCCGATAAGGCTGGACTTAAGAGCGTCGCTGTCAACAGAACCGTCAGCGCCTACTGCAGCTTCCGCAGCAAAGTTGATGGTCTTTGTAACGCCGCCTACCTGCATCTTCAGCGAGAAGTCATAGCTTCTTGTTGTAGAGCCGTCGTCATTTACTGTATCGGTATAGCCTACGGAATCAAATGCCTTGCTGAGGTCAAGTCCATAAGTCGGAGGCCAAGCGGGTCTTAGGAAGACAAGACCTGATAACAACTCCTTGGCTCACAGAACGACATGGCTACGA
>JAZQEQ010000114.1:0-15058 GCA_045539055.1 Oscillospiraceae bacterium
GACCGCTTGGCCTCCGACTTCTATCGGTGCTGACAGCAGCGTTACACCCGATTATTTTGAGCTTGACATGAACGACGGCGATATGCTGCTGCTCTGCTCGGACGGACTTTCGGCTTACGGCGACGACATGGATATCCTTGATATCTGCTTCGAGGTAAAGCACGAGGATTGCGCCGAGGCACTGGTGCGCTACGCAAACAACAACGGCGGTCACGACAACGTGTCCGTTGCGTTTGTGACGCTTTAATTATTACAGTTTGATTACAGTTTCCCGAAATCTGTTGACAAAAAATCGGATACATGGTAGCATAGGTATGTAACATAAAAAGTCTGTGTTTCCATACGGCACAGGCGGCGATAGAAATAAATAAGTATGGAGCAAAGGCGGAAAATACATGGATAGTAACATAGGAAAGAAGCTTGACGGACGCTATGAGCTGCTGGAGCTTATCGGCGTAGGCGGAATGGCGGATATCTATCAGGCAAGGGATATCGAGGAAGACCGCATCGTTGCGGTGAAGATACTCAAGACGGAATTCGCGGGCAGCGATGAGTTCCTGCGCCGCTTCCGCAACGAGTCCAAGGCGATCGCGCTGCTCTCTCACCCCAACATCGTAAAGATCTATGATGTCGGCTTTACAGAGAAGGTGCAGTTTATCGTAATGGAGTACGTTGACGGTATCACTCTCACCGATTATATCGAGCAGCAGAGCGTGCTGAAGTGGAGGGATTCCATCCATTTCACTGTTCAGATACTGAAGGCTCTGCAGCACGCGCACGACAGAGGCATAGTTCACCGCGATGTTAAATCGCAGAACGTTATGCTGCTGCGTGACGGCACGATCAAGGTCATGGACTTCGGTATCGCGCGCTTCAACCGCGAGAACAACAAGACCATGTCCGAGAAGACTATCGGCTCGGTACACTACATCAGCCCTGAGCAGGCTCGCGGCGATATCACTGACGAGCGCAGCGACATCTATTCCGTAGGCGTTGCTCTCTACGAGATGGTTACAGGCAAGAAGCCCTTTGACGGAGATACTCCCGTTTCCATTGCGCTGATGCACATGCAGAGTACCCCGAAGAAGCCCACAGAGCTGAACAGCACTATCCCCGAGGGCCTTGAGCAGATAATCCTGCGCGCTATGCAGAAGGAGCCCAGCCAGCGCTACCAGACAGCAGGCGAGATGATAAAGGATCTTGAGGAGCTCAAGAAGAACCCCGGCATCATCTTTGAATACAAGTATAACTCCACTGACGGCACCACAAAGTATTTCGACCGTCCTATCCCCGCAGGCGAGCAGGAGCAGCCCCGCCGCCGCAAGGAGATGGTGGTACAGATACCCGATGACTACGATGACGATTATGACGATGATGAATATGATGACGACGATGAGGACGAGTACGAGGATCGCCGCTCGCCGCTGATACCCATCCTGTTTGCGGTAGGTACAGCATTCATCATTGCTACTGTATTCCTCGTTCTGATGCTTGTAAACAAGTATTTCGGCGAGAACAGCCCCTCCACCGCTCCCGATGCATCGGGCAGCGCGCCCACCATCAGCATCACAGCATCCGATGAGCTGCTGATGCCTAACCTTATCGGTGAAACATGGGATTCTGCTGTGGAGAAGTATGGCGAGTACATCAACCTTGTTGCTGAGCAGGAGTTCTCCTCTTACGCAAAGGATCAGATCTTTGATCAGGAGTTCCCCGAGGGCAGAAAGGTCAAGGTAGGCGCTACTGTTGTAGTAAAGGTAAGTAAGGGTATCAAGGAAGTTGAGATACAGGACGTTACGGGTCTTACTGTTGACGCGGCTGAAAGAAAGCTGCTGAAGGATGGCTTTGTCGTTAAAAAGACCTTTGTAGAGAGCGAGGACATTGCTAAGAACAACGTTGTCAGAACAGAGCCGCCCGCGCACGAGATGGCTCAGCAGGGCTCGACCGTTACACTGGTAATAAGCCTTGGCGCAGGTGACACGCTGATAACTGTTCCTAAGCTGACAGATATGCCGATCTCCGAGGCACTTGAGCGATGCGAGGAGTACGACCTTGTTCCCAAGGTAACTCTTGTTGACAGCGAGGAGGAGAAGGATCTCGTGCTCAAGCAGAGCATCGAGCCCGGCGAGTTTGTTGACAAGAACACCGAGATCGAGCTTGAGGTAAGTACAGGCGAGATCCCCGAAAAGACCATCAATATCAGAGTTCCCATTCCTGCAAGCGCAGAGGGCGAGTTCGAGTTCAAGTATTACATCGACGGTATGCTGGACGCTGAGAACAGCGGCAAGATACTCGATATGGAGCTTATCGCGGACGAGGGCATTGCTTATTCGCTGAAGGGCAAGGAAGGCGATGTCAAGGAGTTCGTTGTTAAGGTAACTTCCACAAGGACCGGCGCAAGCGGAACTTATATGATTATCGAGTTCAAGTTCGGCACAGGTGATGAGAAGAACGACTACGAGATCCTTGAGAGAAATTCCGGCGTATTCAAGGAGCTGCTTGAGGCTGATCCGGTCGAGAGCGGCGACGATGATGTTGTCGGCGAGGGCGATGAGGTGCTTGACGGCGATCAGACTACCGATGCAGGCGATGAGCCCACTGACGAGCCTACTGACGAGCCGACAGAGGAGCCTCAGGATGAGCCTTCTGATGACGAGGGCGGACTTCCTGTGGAATAATAGGAGGAGATCATTATTTCTGCTGAATTCAACGGCAAGATAATAAAAGCGGTTGGGGGTATCTACTATGTAGATGCCCTCGACGGCGTATTGAAAGGCGAGACAGTAAAGTGCAGCGCGCGCGGCATCTTCCGCAAGGACGGAATAAGCCCCAGCGCAGGCGACAATGTGCGCGTTGTGACAGAGGACAACACTGACCCTGTCATCGCCGAAATATACGAGAGAAAGAACTTTCTGATACGTCCGCCGCTTGCAAATCTTGACGGAATAGTTTTTGTAAACAGCTGTATCGAGCCGCTGCCGAACCGTTTTGTGCTGGACAAGCTGGTCGCTATTGCTGACAGCAAGGGTATCGAGCCGCTTATCGTATTCACAAAGACCGACCTTAAGGACGCGGGCGAGCTTATAGAGATATACAAGTCCATCGGCATCGAGGTCTGCCTTGTAAATAACATCACAGGCGAGGGTGCTGAGAGCGTGATGCGCTTTATCGAGGGCAAGGTGACAGCATTCGTAGGAAACTCAGGCGTTGGCAAGTCCAGCCTCATGAACGTGCTTTTTCCCGAGCTTGCGCTTGAAACAGCGCATATCAGCAAGAAACTCGGACGTGGCAGGCACACCACCCGTCAGGTGGAGATGTACAAGCTTGCGGGCGGATATGTTGCGGATACCCCTGGTTTTTCGACTGTGGAAACGGAGCGTTACTGCCGTATTCCCAAGGGCGAGCTTGACAGTGCTTTCCGCGAGTTCGGCGAGTTTATGACAGAGTGTCAGTTCAAGAACTGCGCACATATCAAGGAAAAGGGCTGTGCTGTAAGAGCGGCGCTCGCGGAGGGGAAAATTCCGCAGTCGCGCTACGACAGCTATCTCAGAATGTACGAGGAAGCGAGCAAGATAAATGACTGGGAATAAGATATGCTCAATAATCTGCGGTGCGCCTGACGGAGGGCTTGACAAAGGTCTTGTCGGGGGGCTTGTGATATGCGCGGACAGCGGACTTCACCATGCGCTGGCGGCAGGAATAACACCCGACATCGTGGTGGGCGATTTTGACAGCTGTACCGCCGAGATACCGAGCGGCGCGGAGTGCATAAGGGTATCTCCGATAAAGGATGATACTGACACTATCTTAGCCGCCGATACGGCGATAGAGCGTGGCTGTACCGAGCTTCGGTTTTTCTGCGCGGTGGGCGGCAGGTTCGACCACACTTTTGCAAACGTGCAGATGCTTTCTTATCTCCGTGAAAAGGGCGCGAACGGCACTCTTTACGGAAAAGCTGAGAAGCTGTACCTTTTGTGCGACGGCGAAAGCGTTGATATTGCGCGGTTTAACGGCTTTGTTTCGGTGTTTGCGCTGTCTGATACGGCTGTTGTGAGCGAAAAAGGCATGAAGTATCCGCTTTCGCACCACGAGCTTAAAAGCGGTTTCCCGCTCGGAGTAAGCAACGAGGTAGCCGATGCTGTGGGGCGCATTGAAGTTCACAGCGGAAAGGCACTCATCTGCGAGTATTACGAATAAAAAAACGACCCGAGAGGGTCGTGTTTGTTTTTACTTGCTCTTTGTCAGGGTGGGCTCTTTTATTTCGCTCTGCTTGTCAAACTGAGCGGCAAATTTTTCGGGAGTGGTGGGCAGGGGGATGTTTTGCAGCTTGCGCATCTCGGGGTTGAGAGCGTTGTCTATAAAGTCTGCGAACAACTGGGGCACGGCAGCCTTGCTCTTAAGCGCGCTCAGCGAGCCCTGCTGCATATCTGCGACCGCTTCTGTGCCCATCTCCATTATAGCGCTCTTGCCGGAAAGTCTTACAGCGTCGTTCATGCCTTTGAATTCATTCATGCGCTGGATGCTGACAGAGCTTTCAGCAAGTGTCTTGCCGTCAAGCGAGTTCATTACTCTTTCCGCGCCCGCCTTGTACATGAGCGCATGAACGGCGGCAGAGGGCTTTGCCATGCCGTCGGGAGAGAGTGCCTCGGCTCTTTCGTCACAGTAGGCGAGAACTACGCCGTATCCCTTCATCGCATTCGCGTAGGCGTGGTTATCCTTTGTCATGGTATCCTCGGGGTTTGCATTGAGATAATTAGCGAGCGACTGCTCATAATCAAGACCGCCCATAACGCACAGATACAGCGCATCGTATTTTTCAGCAAGCTGTTTGGGGTCGTTTATATCAAGACCTGCGACCGTGCGCTCCGCTGTTTTCAGACCGTTGAGGAGGACGTTGTTGTACATATCCGCGATGCCCTTTTCCTTTTCGGTGCAGTATTCGATATAGACCTTTTCAAAGTCCTGTGCACTCGCATCAAGACCCTTTTCTGCCGCAAACTTCTCGCGGTCGAGTATCGTGATAGTATCGAGGAATTCTCTGCCGAGCTCCTTTTTGCGTTCGTCAAGTGCGGGGTCGGTGGACATCGCATCTTCAATGCTCATTCCCGAGCCTATCATATACAGCTGGGCGAGATGTCCTCTTGTATAGGATCTGTCCATTGTCATCAGTACGGTATGCTGGGAGCTTGCCGCGTTGGGAGCTCTGAAGTACGCTGCAAGTGCTGGAAAGCTGGTCTTTTCGGGCGAGTTTTCCTGGAAAAATACTCTGTCAGCATTGAGCGCAGAGGCATCTGAAAGCTCTTTCTTTTCGATCAGCTTGTCGTTCAGCCTTGCGGAGTTTATCTTCTCGATCGTTTCCTCCATCTGTATATCGCTGATGCTCATTTTTTCCTTCTGGGTCTTTTCGATACCGAGCCATCTGAGGAATCTGTGCCACAGGCTTACCTTTTCGGGAAGCTCTGTTGATACTTCGGTCTTGATCTGAGTGCCGCGCGTAAACCTGTCGCCGTCCTTTTCCATCCTGCACACGCTGAGCGAGTGTCCGCCGTCCAGCAGCGCTTCGGCGGTAAGGCGGCAGAGGTCATCTCTGCGTGCGTCGGGGAACATTTCGGTCATCGGTCTGCCGTCAATATACACGCCCTCGAGCGGAGAAACACCGCCCTGCTCCATAGCCTCAAGCTCGGATGCGTTGTACATTCCCTTGAACATATTATCGAAGCACTTTTCTGCCCATAAATTTGCGACAGCGGGATTTTCCTTCATCAGCTTCTTATAGTTGTTGATGCTGAGCTTTTCGTCGCTCATTTCGGTCTTGTCAAGGCACAGCACCGCTGTTTCAGGCGCGAGCTTCAGCGGCTCGGTGCCGTCCATCAGGTTTTCTATCCATTCGTTTGCCGCAAGCGGCTTGTCGCCGATCATAAGCACATGCTGCTCGGCATGAAGGGTATTTTTGATATTGGTGAGCATTGAGAAATGCGTGGTCACTGTATTGGCGTACTGATTGGGGGTTGCCGTTCCTTTCGGGATAAGACCGTACTTGATAAAATTGTTCATGCAGTTATCGTTTATGCCCTTGCCGTCTATCAGCGCCTCAAGCACACCATGAGCAACGACCATGTCCTTCTTGTAATTTGTATTTCTGCTTTCGTAGAGTCTGCATTCTACGTTGAGCTTGTTCATGACCTGCTCTGTCACGCTGACTGTGCCCTTGTCCTTTGCCTGCTGAAGGATAGACAGACCCTTAGTCGCGATGTAGTAATCAAAAGCGTTTTCGGAATACTTTTCATAAGCGCTGTTGAGTATGTTCTCGGTCTCCTCGATAAGGCGCAGCATACCCTTTGCCTGACGCGACTCCTGACTCATATCATCTTTGACAGACGGGCGCAGGTTGTTCTTCGCCGCGGTTATCTTCTGCGGCATACTGAACAAGAAATCAAACTGAAGTCTGCCGATGTCATCAAGCTCTGAAATATCATTTTTGATCATGTCACTGACGAATTTTTTGAGATCGTTATAATTGTTTATCGTTACAGCCATGGTATTTCTCCTTAAAGTGTATTTGTCAGTTTATACGCGGTCAATGGAATAATGCAACAGGTCCGATGACCTTTTTTGTTTTTAAATGGTCTTGTACATTCTGAAGATGTTCTCGCCCTTGTACTCGTACTCGGTCTTATCCATCATCTTCTGCGTCATGAATATACCAAGTCCGCCGATCTCGCGGTCCTCTGCGCCGAGCGTGATGTCGGGATCTTCGCGGTTGAGTGGATTATAGGGAGTGCCCTGATCACGGAAGGTAAGGACAGCCTGCTTTTTGCCGTCCTCGGTATCACGGAACTCGCACTGCACCTTAGCAGGACCTGACTTTCCGCCATAGGCATAGCTTGCGATGTTGACGAATATCTCCTCGATGCACACATCTATCTGGTACTGTGCCTTAGGTGAGCAGTTCTGCTGCTCGAGAAGCGCGTCTACCTTGTCAAGCAGCACCTGAAGCTGCTCCTTGTCCGCAGGCAGGTCTATCTCGCATATCTCGCCCTGCTGTCTGGAGGAGTACTGCAGAGCCTGCATGGTGATGTCGTCCGCCTGCTCTGCGTCCTTTGCAAATTCTTCGAGTCTTTCCATCATGTTGTCTATCAGCTCCTTAGGCGATGCGTCACGAAGCGAGTTGAGCGCTTCCATAAGTCTGTCGTTTCCATAAAGCTGTTCGTTTTTGTCTGCTGCTTCGTTTACACCATCGGTGTACAGGAACAGCATATCTCCCATGCCGAGGTAGACCTCCGCCTGAGTATATCTGATGCCCTCCATTCCGCCAAGCACGAAGCCAGGGCGAACCTTGAGCC
This sequence comes from Oscillospiraceae bacterium, assembly GCA_045539055.1. Lineage (GTDB taxonomy): Bacteria > Bacillota > Clostridia > Oscillospirales > Ruminococcaceae > CAG-115. The sequence goes on from JAZQEQ010000114.1 coordinate 7,344, forward strand.
ATTCAAAACCGCCGTTTCCTTTGCGTATGAGGGGAGGATTATGTCCTGCGTTTGCGTATGTAAATCTGCCTGTGGATATCTCGAGTATGCCCATGAACGCTGTAACGAACATCTCGGCATCGTTGTTCTCGCAAAGGCTGTTGTTTGCGGCGGCAAGGACATCCTTCGGCATCATGCCGATGCAGGCATTTGTTTTGATGTGGGTCTTTGCCATCATCATGAACATCGCTGCAGGTATTCCCTTGTCCCAAACGTCAGCCATTACCACCGCAAGGTGGTCGTCGTCCACAAGGAAGAAGTCGTAGAAGTCGCCGCCGACTTCCTTTGCGGGGTTCATGGTAGCGTAGATATCGAATTCAGCCTTTTCGGGGAATGCGGGAAACTCTCTCGGAAGCGCGCTAAGCTGGATCTTTGCCGCGATGTCAAGCTCCGCTCCGATACGCTCCTTTTCGGAGGTTATGCGTGTGATGTTGTCGATATAACCCGCAAGGCGCTCGGTCATGCTTTCAAAGGTCTCGGAAAGCTCCTGTATCTCGTCGCCTGTGGTTATTTCAGACCTGTATACAAGCTCGTCGTTTCCACCAAAGTCATGCACCGCCTCGGTCAGCTGGATGATCGGCTTTGTAAGACGTCTGGAGAACACCGCGCTTATCATTGTTATCAGCAGCACTGCAAGAAGTATCACGACAAGCAGTGCGATTATGATAAACATGATACGCTCGTCTATCTGATGCACAGCGTCCTCTGTGAACTGTGTGATCTGCTCGCTGCTGAGCAGTGCAGGCTGGAGTATCTCGTCCACACCGATAACGGTACAGATGCTCCAGTCGATAGAGGTGAGCGGCGCATAGGCTGCGTAGACCTCTTTCTCAAACAGGGTTATCTTCGCAACGCCCGTTTCACCGTTTATCATCTTCTGCGCCATCTCACGAAGCTGGGGGTCCTTTGCTTCAAGCAGGTTGATACTGTCGGCTATCTTGTTCAGCCCCGGCATGATAACGGTGCTGCCCTTGCTGTTTATTGCAAATGCATAGGATGTCGAGCCAAGCTCCTCATTGGTAATGGTATCGGAAAGCTCGGACAGCAGCATGCTTACACCTGCTACACCGCGGAAAGCGCCGTTTTTGTCGTACACAGGATTTGTGCAGACGATACCAAGACCCCTGCCGTAGCCGTCCTCGACAAGGTCGGACCATGTAAGTCCGCCCTTTTCCTTGGCGTTTGCGTACCACGAGCGCACACGCGGATCGAAGTTTGTGAGTCCTGCCTTTGCCTCAGAGTTTTCGTCGCTTACTATTATGTAGCCGTTTTCCGTGCCGAGCTGCGCGCAGAAAACACCTGCGTGGTTGTTGACCGTTGCGTCCAGCAGCACGCTGAGGTTTCCAAGCTTCGGCATATCGTCAAGCTCTGCATCATCAGCCCACAGCAGCTGCGAGGTCACAGTGCCCTCATTTGCCGCAACAGGTGCTGACGCGGGATTGTCCATATACGACTCGGGATCGTTGTAGATATCCGCTGCCGCATTGGAGATGACCATCGTCTGGTTCAGTATCGTACCTAGTCTTGCGTCGGCATAGATGGTCTTGCTTTTTGTCAGCGAAATAAGCTGATTGAGTGCCTGCTGCTCAAGTGCCTGAGTGCTGCCGTCGGCGGCATGTGTTCCGAGGTCGCTGCTTATCGAGATGGTGTTTACGCGCATCGTCAGCATACCGACTATCGCGATAGCGGTAACTACCAGTATCGCGGAGGGCGAGATCAGAAGAACAAGGTTCGTCACTCTGGTCTTTATTCCTCTTTTATTTGTTTTTTCTTTCATTCCTGCGCCTTTCCCTTGGTGTGAAGTCTTATGCAGTCAGCAAACTTTTTCTGACCCTCAAGATAATCGAGATCATCGATATCAAAGCTGACGTTTCCGCTGTAATGATAGATGCAGTATTCCCTGTCGTCGCACAGCGGATGGAAGCCTGTGAAAAAGAAGCCGCGCTTTTCAAGCGCCTCTGCTGCCCATACTGCCGCTTTGTCGCTGATGTTAAGGCAAAGCTCTGCTGTGAAATACGGTGTTTCTCGGTGCGAAGTGATATCTTCCGCAATGGCAGTGAAGTCATTTCCGATGCTATCGATATTTATATACAGCGTTTTGTGCGTGTCGTCGAAACGGTAGGTATAGCCTGTTGTGCCTGCTTCGGGCGGTGTCATGTCATCGCACAGCGAGCAGTCTGCGCCAAGCTCCGCATAAGTCGATGCGGCGAGCGGGTGGTATTCCTTTATGAGATACAGCGTTCCCGCATCCGATTTTTTCAGGTCAAACGCTACCACCGTCAGCGAATCCTTTGGGTTTTGGTGCTTTTTGATCCCGTTGTCGAACAATTCTGTCGAGAATACGCTCGGCAGAAATCCACAGCACACAAATCCCAGCTTTGCAATGCAGGACTGCGCCCTGAAATGGCTTGCGATAGGGTAGGAGAAGACCGAAACAGCGTCCGTGCCTTTTACTATCTCAAACGCATGGCGGATAAGCGTTTCTCCGAGCCCTGCGCCGCTGTACTGCGGCTTTACCGCGAGAGTGCACAGCTCGGCTGTTCCGGGGAACATCCGCACCTGCTTGCGACCCATCACACCTGCGGCATCATTGCCGCTCATGGCAAGATACAGGCTGATGTCGCCGCTTCTCTGCATGGCTTCTATTCGCTCGGGGAAATACATATCTTTTTTTATATAGCTGTCGCCGAATGCCGAGCGCAGACATGCTATTATATCGTTGCGGTCCTGCTCGGTAGTGACCTCGCGTATATCGGCGCTGAAGTCCATTTTGTCATTTTTGAAATGCATATTTATCTGCTCAGACTTTCATTTTTTCTTAATTATACATCATAAATATGTAAAAAACAACTGATTTTTATTGATTTTCGCGACAAAAATATGATTTTCGCGACATCATGTTCTTGCAATTCAACACGAAAATGATTTTTGTGACAAAAATTTGATTTTCGCGCAAAAAATATTGACAACAGTATAAAAAGTCATTATAATTTAATTAAGCTTTTGAGAGAAAAGGTATTTTCCCGAAAAAGCAAGGATTTTTTGCAAAAAACCGTTACAAATCGCACAGACCTGCGTATAAAGATGTAATGAAGACGTATAGTCGGATATCTTGCGCGGGTATTGCATGATAACGGAATTCCATTACGGAGGTACGTTATATGGATATCATTAAGCAGGAACAGGGCACTTCTCTCGCTGTAAAGGTCGAGGGCAGACTGGACACCAACACTTCCAAGGAGCTTGAACAGGCGCTTGCGCCGGAGCTTGAAAAGTACGATACTGTCGTGCTGGATTTTTCGGGTCTCCAGTATCTTTCGTCCGCAGGACTGAGAGTGCTTTTGTCGATACAGAAAAAGATGAAGGGCAAGGACTTCAGACTGACCAACGTAAACAGCAATGTTATGGAGGTCTTTGAGATCACAGGCTTTGTTGATTTCCTGAATATAGACTGACCCTTTCTTCCCGACCGTCTTCTTTACAACTCGATAGTGTGAAAGGATCATGGTCATGGAGAGATTTGAAAATACCGTACGAGAGGTGTTTGACTACAACCGCTTTGATATGCATCCCGAAATGAAGGCGCTCATCGCGGAGTTTGAGAAAAAGCACCCCGCTGCCGAAAAGCAGAGCGGCACTCGTGAGCAGGTGTCCTTCAGCGAGCTTGAGGGAAGCGCCTCCTCACAGAAGCTTACTGCTTCCCATAAAAAGCAGCCCAGTACAGAAAGGGAAAAGGGCAAGAGCTGATGACACAGCTTCTCTCAGCAGAACAGCTATATACCGAATACTATAAAAAGATATACGGCTACGCATACCAAAGACTGAGGAATCACGCTGACGCCGAGGATATTGCGGCGGATGTGTTTGCGAAGGTGGTTGAAAAGCTGGACAGCTTCGACCCTGAAAAGGCATCGTACAGCACATGGATATTCACCATAACCAAAAACATGGTGATATCTCATTACAGAAAGCAGCATGATACCGAGGATATAGACGAGGTGGTCGTTGCCGATACTGCGGAAACACCGCTGGATATCGCGATAAGCAACGAAAGCTCCGCAGTGCTGGCTGAGGGTCTTAAAAAGCTTCCTGAAAGAGACAGGGAGATACTTATTGCAAGGTTTTATTTCGATAAGAGCTTCAGGGAGATCGGCGATATGCTTGATATGACCGAGGCAAATGCCAGAGTAGCAAGCGGCAGAGCCATAAAAAAGCTCAAGGAGCTTATCGGAGAAAAGCTTTAATATTTCGTTACGTTTCCGCTTAGGCGGCGTATATACTTACACAAAGCATTAACCGCGAAAGCGGATATGAAAAGGAGAAAAATCATGAATAAACTCAATCTTATGCTTATGATGGCAACTGCTGAGGCAGCCGGTGATGACAACAATCCCTTTATGAAAATGGTGGAGCCTATCGTGAAGCTCCTCAACAGCGTTATTACTCCTGCACTGGTAGTAGTTGGTGCTCTCGGTGCTATCTTCTGCATCCTGCTCGGCGTTAAGTACGCTAAGGCTGAGGAGCCTCAGGACAGAGATAAGGCAAAGAACTCCCTCAAGAACGCTATCATCGGTTTTGTTCTGATCTTCGTGCTTCTGGTAGCTCTGCAGATCGGTATGCCCGCTATGATGAGCTGGTACGAGACAGAGGCTGCTGCAGCATGATCAGCTGAATGAAGTAATCTAAGAGTCGCTCTCGGGTGCGAAAGAACAGCTCCGTTTCGCACGGAGGCTGGGCGCACTTTAGGGCGGCTCAAGTTTTTTTGTGTGGAGGCAGTCAATGGACAAGGAAAAAAAGAATAAGGCTGCCGTAAGCACTGAACAGCCTATTCCCGATAATGAACAGGATATATACGAGACCGCAAGGGAGCTGAGAGAGGAGCAGCAGGCGGAGAAGAACGAGCTTGTCTTAAAAAACGAGCTTAAGCTGCGGCGCATCAAGACCTGCTTTGCGGCACTCGGACTGTTTGTCGGGTATTTTCTTTTTACGCAGTGTTTTTATATGGTGTTCTCGGAGGAATCCGTCAGAACAAACGGCACGATAAAGCTGCTTGCAAGCTTCATGGGCTTTTTCGTGTACTTTTTCTTCCTTATAAGATACTACATGAAGCGCCAGGATAAAACGGGTGAGTCCCTGAACGATATACTTCACCTGCATCCAAAGGAGCTTTCTCCGAAAAAAGCCGCGCTGTGCGGACTTCTCGGAATAAGCCTCAACCTTTCGATAAGCGCGCTTCTTGCGCTGCTGCCTCTGCCCGAGGCTCTCATCAATGATTACAGCGCAGGCTCTGAAGCATTGCTCTATACCGACAGCCTTGCGATGAGTATCGTTTATATCGCTTTCCTTGCACCGATTTGCGAGGAGCTGATGTTCAGAGGCTTTATGTATCACCGCATGAGGACCTGCTTTTCCGCAAGGGTCTCGGTGATAGTTGTGACGATAGCCTTTGCGCTGCCTCATATAGACCCGATATGGATAATCGTGGCTATTGCGAATTCGCTTGTATTCACAATGATGCGCGAGCGCTACCAAAATCTTTTATATTCGATGATCCTGCACTGCTGCTACAACCTTACATCTGTACCGATGCTTCTGCTGATACAGTTCAACAAGGACCTGCACGCACTGCTTTTTGATAATGTGATCGCTGAGCTGATATATCTCGTGCTTGGCGGCGCGGCGGTGTTCTTCTGTGTGAAGATACTGCTGATAAACAAACAACAAGAGGACAACGACGATGGCGAGGTGACCTATCAGATAGGCACGCACACCGATGTACCGCTTGACAAGGAGGTATCATAATGAAAAAAATCATCACGCTCGGCGTAGTGGCACTGGTGCTGTGGGTGCTGTTCTCTTTCCTGCTCGGCGCGCTGCTGACAAATCTGACCCCCGCGATCGAGGCGAGGGACATTGGCGTTTTCTTCGACCTGTCCGTTCTCGCAGATCCGATAAACTATCTTTACGGACTCATCGTACTGGTCATTGTCGTATTGATGTACATGATAAACCGCCCCGACAGCTTTGCCAGCCTTAAAAAGTCCTTGGGCGGCAACAAGAAAGGCTCTATGGTAGAGGATTCCGCGCTCGAAAACAGCCGCTTCATGACCGATAAGGAGCGCGATTTCAACTTTACACCGCACCCGTTCACAAAGCTCGGCACTGCCACAAAGGACGGCATCCCTGTAAGAGCGGTGCTCGACAAAAAGGGCGAGCTTCAGGTAAACCTCGCTTCCCCCATGCACGGACTTATTATCGGTGCTACGGGTTCAGGTAAGACCACGACCTTCATCAATCCCATGATCCAGATACTTGCCAAGTCTGATGCAGGTTCGTCCATGATCGTTACCGACCCCAAGGGCGAGCTGTTCCAGATGCACAGCAAGTTCCTGCAGGAGCGCGGCTACAAGGTAATGGTGCTGGACCTGCGTGATCCGTATTCATCTTTCAGATGGAATCCGCTTAGCGACATCTACGACCGCTATCAGCTTTTCGCGCATACAGGCGACGAGATCTACAAGCGCACCGACAGCGCAGAGGACTCGGGACTGGAGCTTGTGAACGATGTTGAGATGTACGAGGACGTATGGTACGAATATGAGGGCAAGGCTTACGCGGTACGCAAGGAGCTTATCGGTGTGATAAAGCTTCAGCGACAGAAGATCTACGATGAGATCTACGAGGATCTGAACGATCTTGTCAGCGTTATCTGCCCCATCGAGAGCGATGATGATCCCGTATGGGAAAAGGGTGCGCGTTCCGTTATCATGGCAACTATCCTTGCAATGCTTGAGGACAGCGAGAACCCCGATCTCGGCATGACAAAGGAAAAGTTCAATTTCTTCAACGTAAACAAGGCGATAGGAAACTCCGACAACGGCTTCCTGCCGCTCAAGAACTATTTCGCAGGCAGAAGCGTTCTGTCAAGAGCCGTTACGCTCAGCAAGCAGGTGCTTTCCGCTGCCGAAAATACACTCGCAAGCTATATGTCGATAGCGTTCGACAAGCTGTCCATCTTCAATGATGAGGGTATCTGCTCGCTGACCAGCGCAACGGATATCGACCCCGCGGTCTTCGCGGATGAGCGCACCGCGCTGTTCCTGAAGATACCTGATGAGAAGGACACACGTCATACTCTCGCGGCGGCATTTATCCTTTGCATCTACAAGGCGCTTATCAAGAAAGCCTCCACAAGAGAGGACCTTTCGCTTCCGAGAAACGTTTATTTTATCCTTGATGAGTTCGGTAATATGCCGAAGATCGACAAGTTTGACAAGATGATCACCGTAGGACGAAGCCGTAAGATTTGGTTCCACATGGTAGTTCAGTCATATGCACAGCTCAATAATGTATATGGTGATACAGTAGCAGATATCGTTAAGAGTAACTGTGGTATGAAGATGTTCATCGGTTCCAACGATATCGGCACCTGTGAAGAATTCTCAAAGCTTTGCGGTAACATGACTGTTTCCACATCCAGTATTTCTTCTTCCATGCACGACAAAGGAAACGTCAACGTATCCAGTCAGTTACAGACAAGACCTTTAATCTATCCGTCTGAGCTTATGAAGCTGAACAATAAGACGGATACCGGTAATGCGATCATTGTAACATTCGGTAACTATCCGTTAAAGACGAAGTTCACACCGTCTTACAAGTGTCCGCTGTATGAAATG
>JAZQEQ010000115.1:0-4936 GCA_045539055.1 Oscillospiraceae bacterium
ACTGCGGTTGCGTTTGCGGGAGGCTGGGGTGCTTTTATAAGCACGCTTTTCGGCGACAATACAACGGCTCAGATCGCAGACGAGGGCTATATCAGCGAGATATCGCAGAAGGCAAGCGATGGAGCATTTTCTGTTGATCTGCTTGCAGGAACAGGTGATCAGAACAAGCCGAAGCTCATTTTTGATGTAACTGTTTCTGATGAGAGCATTGCCTCGGATAAGATATTGATGACAGCGTATGTGCTGTCAAAGGAAGTCTATGAGAACGACATTGAAAACTATGCTCCGTGCGAGGCTTACGGCTATCGTGACAGTGAGAATAAGAATCTCTATCACGTTCTGATGGATGCGCCGTATAGCTACTTTGCAAACCCCACTGAGGTCGTTATCAATGTATGCAGCATATCTACATCGCCCGACAGCGAAGAAGCTGTTATCCATGAAACAGATGTGCGCTTTGATATATCTTCGGGAGATATAAATCTGCAGCCTGTGCATAGCTATTATCCCGATGCAACTCATTACGAATACAGCGATATCACTTACGAGCTGATCAGATTTACTTCCGGCGAGTATGACACCGAGCTCAATTTCCGCTTCGCTCTGCCTGAATCTGCAAAGGCTGAAACGAACAGGTACGCTATCGAGGCTTCTCTGGAGGACGACTGGCACAGCTTCGCCGAGCAGATAGTGCTCACAGTTGATGGCAAGGATTATAATGTACACATGGAGCAGCTTTCAACTGTCTGGTATGATGAAGCGGATGAAACAGGCGCAGGTAATTATTGCTATGTTACTGCATATATGCCCACTGTTGGAATAAGAAATGCAGATAAAGCAGTCCTGACAATAGGCGACGTGACCTGTACAGTAAAATAAACATTATAAGGAGTCAGCAAATGAAAAAGAGGGTATTATCACTGTTTACAGCGGTCTGCTGCCTGATGGCGGCAGGCTGCGCAAATAACACTGTTTCGCAGCAGGAGACTTTGCCTCAGAGCAGCTCGTCATCTGTTTCGGATGAGAGCAGCAAGCCTGCTGAGGTCACCACGACCGCGGCTTCGGCGCAGCCTGAAGCGACACACGAAACGACCACAGCACATCCCGAGTCAATACCTGCCACTACGAACGCAGCGACATCTTCGCCGTCGGACGAGATGCCCGATACCACAACAGCTGCAACTGCAATAACCGCAACTACAACTGCTGCAACTACTACCACAGCTGCCGCAAAGCCGTCAGAGCCTGTTGAAGTAGCCTATAATCAGGGCAGAGCACCTGAGATAACACTCAGCGGCGATCCTGCCGACAGCTTTGTCGCAGAGGAGGACTGCTACGCGCTTACTGAAAATGCGGTGCTGTATATCAAGCGCGGAGCAACTGTGCGCGGTGACCTCGGCAAGTGTGCCGAGAGCAAGATGGCTGATATCTGCAAAGTGACGGGACTTGATTTTGAACTGAAAACAGCTGCGGCAGATGACATTTCGTCTATTCTGGAGCTGTATTTCGACAGCGGCAGCTACCTCGGAATGAACAGTGATGCTTCCCGCGTAAATCTTATGGTGGTAACTCTGGAGGGCGCTGAGATAGAGTGGGCAGGCTGCAATTTCGCCCTGCTTGACGACGAGGACCTCTATTACGAATGTGAGATAGCCGATGTCGCTCATCATGAGCTTACACATACCATCTTCCTGAATAATGGTGTTGATATCGGTCCGACAATGGAGGAGGGTCTTGCGACATTTTATTCCGAGAAGCTTATGGAGGAGAATGGTTTCCATACATGGAGCTGGGTGCAGTACTATTTCCCCTACAATTTCGATGATGCCTGTATTTTCGAGGGCGCTGACGGCTTTGATGTCGCCTTTGATGATGCCCCTGACCGCAGCTTCCACTATACCTATGGCTTTATCTTCTGCAAATTCCTCGAGGATACCTATGGCAATGACATTTTTGTGAAGATCCGTGACGCAGCTACCAAGGACAGATTTGACTCCTCTTTTTCGCCTGACGATGCTGAGGCTTCGCTTGCGGAGGATACCAAGCAGCTTAAGGAGATAATCATATCGGTAACAGATGCTGATGTTTTTGATAAGTTCACACAGTGGTACAGTGCTGAGTGGACAGGGGAGATACAGCGCTGGAAAGACTATATGACATCTATCGGTGAGGATGTTTCGTTCCTCTGATACAAGTTATAAACAAAAATAACAGCCGCTTATGCGGCTGTTATTTCTTTATATAAGGTTTAGGTCATTATATTCCGTCAGCCTCTGTCAGCGTGATGCCGTTGTCGCCGAGCGGTATTGCGTGGTCAAGACCTACGAACTTTCCGTCCTCCTGCCAGAGAACTTCCTTTACAAAGGCGTATTTTTCCTCGTCCCATGTCTTGAAGTCGTCAAGCACCAGTCCGCCTGTGTCGCCGCTGTTTGCGTTGAAGCACCAGAACGTGTGATTGAGCTTGTTTTCCTTTATAAGCTGTCGCATATATGTCATCCAGGTAAGGTTAGGCTCTTTCATAAATCCGCCCCATTCGCCGATGAGCAGGGGAGCGGTGCCGTTTTTGTGGATATAGAACCAGTTGTCGTACCAGCAGTCGCGCATGAGTGTATCGAAGTTGTAGCTGCCCTCAAACCACGGCTGCTTGTAAACGGTAGGACCGTAGTCGTGCGGCGAGTAGACAAGCTTGTTCTGATATTTTCCCAGATCGATGGGATAGTCCTTTACGGCACGGAGGTTTCCACCCCACCAGTTGAAATAGTAGTCCTTTTCGTTTGTGGAGTGATAGTCTGAGTTCGTTTTGAGATCTCTCGGGTAGATCTCGGTGCCCTCAACGAGTATAAGCACATTCGGGTTCTTTGCGAGGATACGCGCTGCCGCTGTTTCTGCAACGTATTTCCAGTTGTTCGCGTCCTTTGAGTCGTTCCAGATAGCTGCACCATCGCCCTCGAACGGCTTTCCGTGAGGCTCGTTCTTGAGGTCGTATGCGATGATAGTGTCGTTGTCCTTATAACGCTCCGCCATCCATTCAAGCGCATGATAGAAGTCCTCGACAGATACCTTTGAGGTATACCAGAGGTTTACGTTGTGACCTGAGGCGTTGGTTTCAGCGCTGTGGATATCGGGCATGACCTTGATGCCGTTTTCCTCTGCGAGCTTCAGGAAATAGTCAAATATCTGCAGGCTGTTCATGTTGTTCAGCTCTGTGTTGTAGGCATTATTGTAGTTAGCTTTGGGGTATTCTCCCGCCGCCCACTGGTTTATCAGCTCCGCCGAGATAGGAACGCGGATAAGGTTGAAGCCGTGGTCCGCGATAGCCTCGACAGAGGGCTTCAGCTGGCTGTTCCACAGACCGTCAAAGGTATTGGTGCCGGTGTTGTAGCCAAACCAGTTCACGCCCGTCAGCCATACGCGCTTTCCGTTCTTGTCAACAATCCTGTTGCCGTCGGTATAAAGCCAGTCATCGCCCTGTACAGCCTTGTCCGAGCGCTCCAGAAGCTCGCTGACATCTGCAACGGGAGCGTTGCTCTGACCGTTATTATTGTTGCCTCCCTGTGACTGCTGCTGATTGCTCTGATCGTTCTGGTCAACATAGCCTGCCTTTACGGTGCAGGGGATACCGTTAAGCTTTGCGCTGAGCACCTTTACGGGCTTTGTAGTACCGAGATTGCAGCCGACTACTACCGTGCCGCCGCTGTGGATGTCGCCGTTGTATTCGGCGTTTGTGATGGTCAGTGTGTTGCCGTTTGCGGTGTATGTGCCGTTCCAGCCCTGCACTGAGCTAAGCCCGTCTATCTCCATCTCGAGCGTCCAGCCGCTTATCGTATCGGTGTTGTTCGTGATGCCGAACTGTATGCCGTACATAAGCTCGTTTGCGGACTCCCATGAATTGTCCACTGAATATTGAAGCAGCAGCTCGGCTTCGACAGGCTCCTCGCTGGTCACGGGAGCAGTGGTAGCTGCACTCTGCTGTGAAGTCGTTCCCGGGGTGCTGCCCTGTGTTGCGGAAGTCTGCGGCGCGCTCTCGGTGCTGTTCTGCGAAGTCGTCTGTGCGGGCGCGTCAGGCTCGCTGTCGGAGGGCTGGGAGGTGCTGCCTGCTGTGGTGGCTTCGGGTACTTCGGTATCACTTCCGCTTGTCGCGTCGGTCACAGAGGCGGTGGTGGAGATGCTCTCGCCCGAAACAGGGACATCTCTGTTTATGTTGGTCAGTATGAGTGCCACCGTAAGACCGATTATTGCTGCGCCCATAGCGGCAAAAGCAGCAATTACGCCCTTGCTGAGCTTTGGCTTAGCGGTTGCCTTTTCCTCGGCAGCCTTTTCGTCTTCGGCAGGTATTTTTATTTCCTCATCCATGCGTCATATCTCCTTTCACTGTCAGGTGTTATTGTATCCGAGAAATGCTCTGATCTCACAGAGCCTTTTCTCGGCTTCTTTTATGCCTATCTCATAGACCGCCTTAAGCTTCTCGGGGTCCTTTTCTATCCTGCCGACAGGCAGGGAAGCCTCAGGACGTATCACAAGCACCTCGCCGCGCTTTTCCTTTTCGGCGATGTAACGTATCACCTCGTTGTAGGCGCTGTGGCGGTCGGCCATCTTCGCGACCATTTTCGGGTACTTTCTGTATTTCAGCTTTATCAGCGGCATCAGCTTGTTCTTGCCCTTGACGTATTCCTCGGGCTGTGTAAGTATGACTATGTTCCTGTCATAGCCTATGCTTTCAAAAAACCTTATCGGAACAGAGTCGGAAATTCCGCCGTCCAGCAGCTTCATCCCGTCTATCTCAACGTTTTTTGATACAAGCGGCATGGAAGCCGAAGCGCGTATCCAGTCAAACCCGTGGTCGTCCCATCCCTCATAGGCATGGTAAACAGGCTCGCCGCTTTCAATGTTGGTGCAGACCACATAAAACTCCATCGGGTTTTTCATATATGTATCA
>JAZQEQ010000116.1:0-10320 GCA_045539055.1 Oscillospiraceae bacterium
CCTGAGATAATCGACATAAATGCAGGATGCCCCATGCCTAAGATAGTAGGCGGCGGCGCAGGCAGTGCGCTTATGAAGACCCCGAAGCTGTTCGGTGAGCTTGTAAGAGCCGCAGTCGAAGCAACCGATATCCCCGTGACCGTAAAGATACGCAAGGGCTGGGATAAGGATAATATAAACGCGGTCGAAATGGCTAAGATTGCAGAGGAAAACGGCGCGGCGGCAATAGCTGTCCATGGAAGAACTCGCGAGCAGCTTTATTCTGGTACAGCAGACTGGGATATCATCCGCGCGGTAAAACAGGCGGTGAGTATTCCTGTTATCGGCAACGGCGATGTTGACAGTGTTGAGAAGTGCGAGGAGATGTACCGTTACACAGGCTGCGACCTTGTAATGATAGGACGCGGCAGCTACGGCAGACCGTGGCTTTTCGGTCAGATAAAGGACTTTTACGAGGGCAAGCCTGTCCGTCCCGAGCCTACATTTGAGGAAAAGCTGACGATAATGCGCCGTCACATAGGGCTTCTGGTCGAGGATAAGGGCGAGCGCGTCGGCATGAAGGAAGCTCGTCGCCATGCTTCGTGGTATCTTAAAGGAATGCAGGGCGCAGCGAGATTCAGAAACCTCTGCGGCACGATGAACACGCTAGACGATCTTGAAAGACTGATAGAACAGATAAGAGCAGAACAGGAGAATGACAGATGAAGCAGCTTAATACCATGCTTTGCGCCGGCTGCGCATTTGATATAAAAAACGATCCGCTGATAATGGCGTTTTCGTGTATTGCAAACGGATTTGAAGCCAATTGCCTGACAGGTTATTCAAGGATATGCAGGATACTGCTGTCTGAGAACAAGAGCCTTTCGCAGTACCTTCATGATCTTCTTGTTTATGGAAAACACGATTTTATCGAAAAGATAGCAAAAGCACCTACGGAAGCGCAGATAAAGGCAGTCGAGTTTGACCTCGCAGCAATAAAAAAGCTGTCTGAGTATAGCTCGGAAAAGCTTAAAGCGGCAATGAGTGACCGCTGCGACAAAGTGATCTTAGATGCACTCCCCGATTATGAGCAGGGAGAGTTCAATTACACGGCAGAGTATTTTCTTGATTTTGCCTCGAAGCACGGCAGCGGTATGTTTGCGAAATTCAAGGCTTTTACATACGGCGACGGCGAACTTCATACGATAGAGTCCACAGACCCCATCCGCCTGTCCGACCTCAAGAATTACGAGGCGCAGCGTATGCAGGTAGTCGAAAATACACTTTGTTTTGTCAGCGGCAAGCCTGCGCATGATGTGCTTTTGTACGGCGACCGCGGCACAGGCAAATCCAGCACTGTAAAAGCGCTTCTTAATGAGTATGAAGCACTGCGCCTTGTGGAGCTCCCGAAAAGTGAGATATCTCATCTCCCCAAGCTGTTCAGACAGCTTCAGACCAGTCCGCTGCGCTTTATCGTCATGATAGACGACCTTACATTTGCGGAGGACGACGACCGCTTCGGAGTGCTTAAGGCGGCGCTTGAGGGAAGTGCTGCGGCGCGCCCCGAAAACGTGCTGATCTACGCAACTACAAACCGCCGCAGGATAATCAAAGACAGCTCCTCCGAGCATCTCGGCGACAACGGAGCTAATGCTGATGCGGTTGATGAAAGCATGAGCCTTTCTGATCGCTTCGGACTGTTCGTGACCTTCGGCAGACCCACGCGTGAGGTCTACCTTGATATCGTAAAGAAGCTTGCGGCTGATAAGGGTATTGCGATCCCCGATGAGCAGCTCTTTGCAGCGGCTGAGCGTTTTGCATTGCGCAGAAGCGGACGATCACCGAGAGTTGCCCGCCAGTTTGTTGAGTACCTCAGCGCGCATATTGAACTTGGATTGGAGTATTGATATGAAACGTTTTTTACCGCTTTTGGCGGCTTTCTGCCTTGTTTTTACAGGCTGCAATACCCCCGCAGAGGAGGAGAGCAGCTCGCTTCCGACGGAAATAATCGTATCGGGAACGCCATCCGAAACAGCCGAAGCTCAGATATTTCCGATCGAGATATGCGGCACCGAAATTAAGACAGAGGCGAAAAAGGTAGTAAGTCTTTCACCCGCGGCTACTGAAATAATCGCGGAACTCGGCTTCTCTGACAGACTGGCTGCGAGAAGCACATATTGCGACTATCCTGAGCTTTCCGTACCGACAGTCGGCAGCAGCGAAAACCCCGATATAAAAGCCATAACCGATCTGAAGCCTGATGTCGTATTCACACTTTCCGCGCTGTCTGAGCGCGATATCTACGCGCTGAATGACGAGGGCTGCGCTGTGGTGCAGCTTGAGGTACCCACGACTATCGGGCAGTACGGTAAGCTTTATACTGACATAGCATCGGCTTTCATCGGCGAGGAAGCCGCAAAGCCTTATGGCGATGAGGCGGTGAAGCGCTTGAAAAAAGCATCAGAGGGGATAGAGCTTGGAAGCTTCATTTATGTAACGGACAAGCTAACAGCAGCAGGAGAGGGAACTTTTGAAAGCGCAGTTCTTTCGCTGTGCGGAGATAATCTTTGCACAGAAGCAGGCTATTCCGAGCTGCTTGCGCTGGAGGGCACAGCCCCCGAGTGTATCATCGTCAGTGACAGCCTTGATCTGGCGACTGTCAGCTATGACGAGGTGCTGTCTGTGCTCATCTACAATGGTGCAGAGGTGGTGTTCGTATCGCCGTCCGTCTTCGAGCGCCCGTCGCTTCGCACGGCAGATGTGTTCAAGGAGCTTAAAGCAGAAGAAACAACCGAGTAATAAGTAAAGGGCGGCACATACCGCCCTTTATCAGCATCACATGGGAGTTATAACGTATCCGTTCTCTCTCCAGTAGTCTATCACCTGTGGAAGTATCTCGGTGTTTGTTTCGGATACCGCATGGAGCAGATAGACCGCGCCGTTATGCGTTTTTGAGGTTATCTTGTCAAATGCCGCGCTCGGTTCGGGCTGGTCGTTTACATCCCAGTCGGGATAGGCAAAGCTCCACAGCACGGTAGTGTAGCCAAGCTCCTTTGCACAGGCTAATACGCGCTCAGAAAACTCGCCCATCGGCGGCCGCATGACGTACATTTCATAACCGAAATTGTCTTTAACGTAGTCGTGCAGAAGCGAAAGTTCCGCATAAAGCTCGTCGGGCGAGCATTCGGGAAGCGAGGGGTGGCTCCATGTGTGGTTGCCGACTGTGTGCCCCTCGTCTATCATGCGCTGAACTAGCTCGGGGTTTTTTACGCAGTAGTCATACGTCACGAAAAACACTGCACGGACGTTCTTTTCTTTCAGAGTGTCCAGTATCTCGGCGGTGTAGCCGTTTTCGTAGCCCTCGTCAAACGTGAGCCAAAGACGCTTGTTCTCGCTCTCTCCGATGAAAAGAGCACCGTCGTCGCCGTATTCTCGCTGGCTTGATATTGCGCCGAGCGGACGGTTTTCGCTGTCGCAGTCAACGCCCATTCCGTATGCTATTTTGGTATCGGAATAATCGTATAGATAAGAGTATTCGCTTGCCGAAGCTGCACCTGATGAAAGCATCAGCGCAGCGTAAAGCGTGATCAAAAGCTTCATTATATCATCTCCGCGATTAGTTTTGTCCTGTCGCAAGATAATATTCCTTAAGAAATTTGTAAGAATTTTGTCATGTTTTTTATAAGAATTACATGGTAATATTAAACTTAGTGAAATGCCGTATCGGCAGAATGATTGGGGGAATTTCATGTCACAGCATAAGGTGCTTGTCGTTGATGATGACCGCGAGATAGTCGGCGCCATCGTCAGGCTCTTAAAGCACGAGGGTATAGACGCCGTCTGCGCCTACAACGGAAAACAAGCGGTTCAGCTTCTCGGTGAGGAGGACGTGCATCTCATAATACTTGATATCATGATGCCTGAAATGGATGGGATATCCGCGACGATAAAGATACGCAACGAACGTAATATCCCTATAATCCTGCTTTCCGCAAAGACTGAGGAGAGCGATAAGATACTCGGCCTTTCAGTGGGCGCGGATGATTACATAACAAAGCCGTTCTCGCCGCCTGAGCTTATGGCGAGGGTGCGCTCGCAGCTGAGGCGATATATGAGCCTCGGAGATTATACCAGTCGCCTTTCACACGGCGATATAAGGCTTGGCGGATTGGTGCTGAGCACGGCTGAAAAGCTGCTTATCGTCGAGGGCGAGCCGGTAAAGCTCACCGCAAAGGAGTACAGCATCCTAGAGCTGCTTATGTCGAATGCAGGCAAGGTGTTTTCTGCCGAGCAGATATACGAGCGAGTATGGCATGAAACAGCGTTCGCTGTTGAGAATACGGTTATGGTGCATATCCGTCGTATCAGAGAAAAGATCGAGATAAATCCAAGGGATCCGAAATATTTAAAGGTGGTGTGGGGCGTTGGCTACAAAATGGAAAAGCTTTAATACAAACCGCTTCGTAAAGGCGGCGGCAATAGTTCTGTTCGTTATATGCTTCGGCGCTATGGGAATGATAGGCGGCTATCTTCCCGCATTCAATTATGTGAAAAGCTCCGAGCCGTACGGTGGCTTTGGTGGTGATGCACTGCTTGCAGACAGCTTCCTTGACTCGCTGTACTTCGCCTATGAGTACAAATGCGCCTATAACGAGGCTTACGAGGTGATAGAGCGTAATTTCAGGTCTGATAACGCCGAGCTTTTTAAAGAGCTTGAGCAGCTGCCTTTTTATGCAAGCATCAGCATCGACGGGATCGTCGGATCAAATACACATTCACCGTTCTATGTCATACGCATAGGCGCAGGTCAGAGGATACTTACCGAAAACGTTCCCGATGTACTGTCAACGCAGTCGTTCAGGATGCATTTTCTGCAAAATAGCTCGGACTTTATTGAGATAGGCTTTACGCGCGAGCAGTACAAGGCAATGGAAGCCTACTGGCAGGAGATGCGCAGCAATATGCAGATAGTTATCGTGTCCGAGATAGTGCTGTTCATTATCGGCATGGCACTGCTTGTATTTATCTGCAACGGTGCAGGCGAGAAGTCTGACGGTACTGTTACATATCCGCGCATCTTCCGCGTGTTCTATGAGATTCCGCTTCTGCTGTTCGTGGCAGGGCTTATTCCTGTTGTGTTCATGGTAGGCGGCGACAACTGGTTTATTGATCTTTGCCGCACATCAAACGGCAGAGTGCTGTATATGCTGATAAGCGGTGCATTCGCAGCTTTAGCTTTTGCGTTCCTGCTGCATTTCGCAATGAGCATAGCTGTTCGCAGAAAGAATAAGTGTGCTGCTCGCGGCAGTGCTTTATATCTGTTTTGGCTGATAATCAAAAAGGTGCTCATCTTCCTCGGAAGATGCTTTGTAGCAATGGGCCGTCAGCTTCTGCGCTTCTTCCACTGCGTAAAGGAGCTTTTTACAGGCGAGCTGTACGCGACCGACACTGCGGCGAAAAAACTCATGCTTCTTGATATCGCAATGCTCGTTGTAAGCTCAATACTGCTTACGATAATTGCTATTGCTATAAATGATCGTGCAGGTGTTGTGTTCATTGTCTGCGCTATAATTGAACTGCTGTTTCTTGCGCTGTTTTTCTATGGAAGATATCTGGTGCTTCGGGACGGTGCAGTGCTTGAGGAACAGATAAAAAAGATGCACTGCGGCGATTACAGCAAAAGTGAGCGCACGCTTGCGAAAAACTCCCCCTATGCGAAATCTTACGAAAGACTGTCCGAGATGAGCTCGCAGTACCGCCGTGGCATCGAGGAATCCGTAAAGGCGGAACGCATGAAGATGGAGCTTGTGACGAATGTTTCCCACGACCTCAAAACTCCGCTCACGTCCATCATCGGCTATATCGACCTGCTCTCTAAGGAGGAGCTCGACGGTGATGCGGCAGAGTATGTGGAGATACTGCGCATGAAGTCCGAGCGCCTTAAAAACATCGTTTCAGACGTTTTCGAGCTTGCAAAGACAACAAGCGGCGAAATAGCAGTGGAGCGTGAGCCTATAGACCTCACAAAGCTGTCCTATCAGACGCTTGGCGAGATGGAGGACAGGATAACCGCGTCGGAGCTGGAGGTAAAGGTTAGCATCTGCGAGCCGCCTGTCACTGTCATCAGCGACGGCAAGCGCCTGTATAGAGTTATACAGAACCTTCTCGACAACGCGCTGAAATACTCGCTCAAAGGTACCCGTATCTATTATTCTCTCGAAAAGCGTGACGGAAACGCTGTTATAACCATAAAAAATATCGCATCCTATGAAATGACATTCACAAAGGACGAGATACTTGAGCGCTTCACGCGCGGCGATAAGGCTCGCAGCACCGAGGGTACAGGTCTTGGACTGTCCATTGCACAGGGCTTTGCGCTTGCATGCGGAGGTCAGTTCGATATCGACATTGACGGCGATATGTTCAAGGCAATCGTAACATTTCCGATGGTGAGTGTTGATGCGGAGGACAAAACGGCGGTGACAGCGGATGAATAAGAAAAGCTTCTTCGGCGGAAGCTCCGACCTGTTCCTGTTCCGTGAAAATACGCTTATGGTAGTATCTGCGGTAGTATCGCTGCTGCTGCAGATAATCTCGTTCTTCACGACGCTCGACGGAGCTAAAGCGTATTTTGCCGCGACCTTTGCTTATGCGCCGCTGCTGTTTGCGCTTGCGGTGCAGTCGGTGGTGTATTTTCTGGAAAACGGACTGCGCAGACGTGCAACTTTTCTTAAGGTGCTTGCATTGACGATGGCAATATGCTGTTCAAGCTATTTTTCCTTTGTCGGAATCTACAACAATATAAATCCGCCCTCACAGTATCTTCAGCAGACGTATAACGGTTATGCAAAGGAGTTTACCGCGCTGCGCGAGGAGCATCTCGCACAGGGAAACGAGCAGTACAGCTCGGCGGTAAACGAGGGCATAAATTTTATCATAGAGCAGTATACGGTGCTTGATTCCGAAAAAGCAATACTCGAAGCGCTGTCAGAGGAAATTGCTTCGGCAGAGAGTATCACCGTAAACGGAATGGCAGTACCTCGCCGCGATGATTTCGAGACCTATGAGGAGTACGCGGCAGCATACGCAGCCTATATTGCAGGCTATTCACAGGGCAGCACAGCCGAGCAGCAGGCTCAGCTTCAGGCTATCCTGAACAAATTCGGCATCTCCGATCCGTCAGAGGTAACTTTCCGCACCGCCGAGATAACGGCACAGCTTTCGCTTATCGAGGGCTCGCTGGCTTCTTACGGCGGCGGAAAGGTGCAGATGCGCGCCGAGGTGATGCGTGCCAAGGCACTGCGCGGTGACGAAAAGACCTGCTCGGATATCAAGGCTCTTTATAAGAGCATAAGCGGCAAAACGCTTGTTATACCTGATTTTATATCGGAGAACAGCTTGCAGCTAACGCTTCCCGAGTATGAGGAGCTGGCAGGTGCCGATGCACCGGCTGTCGTCAGGGAGCGGCTTGTTAATGTGATAGCTTCTGCCTGTGACGAGCTTAATGCCGCAGGCATCGAGGTAAACATCGGTGACCACAGCTTCGAGAATATTTACACTCTCCCGATAGCTGCAGTGCTGAGTGGCGAATACGGCGCGGATGCGATGATATCGCTGATACTTGCAGTGCTTGTGGATACACTTTCGTTGCTGTTTGCGATGATATTTGTCCGCAGCAAGAGCGCGCTTGCCGCAAAGGACACAAGACAGGCGATCTCCTGCGATGATATGCTGTTTCAGCGAAATATCGTCACAGCCGTAAGGCTCGGAATGTGCAAGGATGGCGAGCCTTTTTCGCGCTGTCCCGACATGAATGAGATAGCAGACAGATTGGGTGTGTATGCAGCAAGCTTCAGGGCAGTTGACTTCGCCGCTGATAATGGCTACACACTTGCGGCGGACAGATCGGAGCTTGCTGATTTCGAGGCACTTACAGCCTTTCTATGCCAGTTTGGTCTGGCCAAGATACTTACAGCCGAGGAGATGACGCTGCTCTGCGACAGCGAGGCAGAGGAAACGGTGCTCCTGAAAACAAAGTTCATCCTGTGGCTGAGTGAGAGATCTGATATTTCAGAGGTAAAACAGCACACTGCAAAGGCGGTGACAGCATGATCACAGCGATTCTTGGTATAGGTATGACAGCAGTAATGTCAACTGTATTCGTAAAGCGCATGAGTGATACGTTGCGGGGACTCGTCTGCTGGACATTCTCGGTGTTGGCATCGCTTGCATCGCTGATAGTCTATTACTCGGGCGCGTCTGCTTTTTCGGCTGATATAAGCGCGGTCGGCTCTGCACTGATCGGTGTTGGCGTGGTCGCTGTACTGGTGCTGCTTATAGAGCTTTTCGCACCTACTGCGAGATTCAGGACAGCAAGGCTACGCGATTACGACAGAAGCGCAGCAGAGGAGATGCTGAATATCGTCATGGTGATATGCGCGGCTGTTGCGGAGATATCTGCCTGCTGCACCGAGTTTTTCGGATATCCGCAGTTCAGTGCTTTTGGAATAATTCCCGCGCTCGCGATAAGTCTAAGACAGTTCTCGTATTTTGTCTATCGTGTAAAGCACGACACGCTTACCAAAAACGAAGATGAGAACAGGCGCACAAAGCTCCTGCGCTCGCTCTCAACAGGAAAACGTTCATTATGACAATCTCCTAAGCCCCTCAGATAAAAAGACCGCCGCACGGATATTCGCTTCCCGTGCGGCGGTCTTGCTTTAGTCTTTGATAATAATGATCGGTATCGGAGGGCAGTTCGGACGATTAACAAACGGCATTTCCACAACAGTATAGCGGTTGCTGTCGATGGTCGGAAGATATTCAAGCAGAGCGTCGCGCTCCTCAAAGCCTGTTTCTCTGCCGTAGTAGATGATAAGGGACATTATTCCGCCGCTTTTCAGCAGCTTAAGTCCCTTTTCGATAGCTTCGATACTGGTCTCTTTCTTTGTGAAGATGTTGTGGTCGCCTTTGGGTAGCCAGCCGAAATTGAACGTAATGAACGAAACCGTATCCTCTTCGAAAAGAGCGTCCATCTCGCTGTGGCTCTGAAGCCTTACATCGGCGCGGTGAGCAATTCCGTTTGCCTCAAGCAGTGCCTTTGTGCTGTCAACGGCATCCTGTTGGATATCGAAAGCCGTGACCCTGCCGCTGTCACCGACAAGGCGGCACAGATGCAGGGTATCGTTGCCGCGTCCTGCTGTGGCATCTATACATATATCGCCCTCTTTTACGCTCTCATCGATAACACGCTTTATAATGTCAAGTGCGCTGAAAGAATTCATACGTCCCATAGATTACCTCACAATATTTGATAATTAGATTATATAGTTCAAAGTGAAGATTGTCAATGTAAATTTTTAGAAGATTTTCACATTTGGTGGTTGATTTTATTTCACGGATAGTGTATAATCTGTGTAACGATGTTTTTATAAGGACTAAATAAAATGGCATACATACAAAGCTTCAGGCGCTACGAAACAAAGTACCTCCTGTCGGAGCAGCAGTGCGAGGCATTTATTGCGGCGGCAAGTGAGCTGCTTATCCCCGATAAGTACGGAGATTACACTATCTGTAACCTTTATCTTGATACGGATGATTTTTATTTCATTGAGCATTCGCTGGACAAGCCCGAGTACAAGGAGAAGCTCAGGCTTCGCAGCTACGGCAATGTCGGGGCAGAGGACAAGGTGTTCCTTGAGATAAAGAAAAAAAGTCGCGGCATAGTCTACAAGCGCAGGATAACGCTCCCGTTGCATGAAGCGGAGGATTATCTGCTGCGCGGAAAAACTCCCGAAACGCTGCCCGACTGGAGCGCAAGGCAGATATTTTCCGAGATAGACTATCTCATGCAGAGATATAAGCCCTTGCCGAGGGTATACCTTGCCTATGACAGGCTCGCTTTTACTATGCGCGGCTATCCCGAGATAAGGCTGACGCTGGATGGAAATATCCGCAGCCGTTTTGATGATCTTACCTTATCCTGTGATGATAATGCTTCGCTGCTTGACACAGGCGTTCCCGATTACAGGATAATGGAGATCAAGTCTGACGGCGCTGTACCTATCCCGTTGACCAAAATACTTTCACAGCTTAAGATCTATCCCGTTTCGTTCTCGAAGTACGGACGGGTCTATACAAATTACAGAAAGGCACTTGTCACCAATGAATGAATTCCTTTTTACCCAGACTGATATATTAGGCTCTGTTCCGACGCTTCTCGCTGCTGTCGGTATAGCACTGTTAAGCGGTATTATAGCTGCAGTAGTTTACAGGCTCGGTACGGACAAGCCGTCAAAATATATGATGATCTCGGCTGTCGTTATTCCGGCAATAGTTGCG
>JAZQEQ010000117.1:0-1906 GCA_045539055.1 Oscillospiraceae bacterium
CAAGATCGAGTCGCAGTGCACGGCAGAGTTTTCTGCGGCAATGAATGGCGCGATCGGCGTAAACAATGCGCTTGCACTGGAGCAGTGCAAGGCAAGTCGGAGGCCAAGCGGTCTTTAGGAAGACAAGACCTGATAACAACTCCTTGGCTCACAGAACGACATGGCTACGATCCGACTTCAAGATCGAGTCGCAGTGCACGGCAGAGTTTTCTGCGGCAATGAATGGCGCGATCGGCGTAAACAATGCGCTTGCACTGGAGCAGTGCAAGGCGTCAGGAATAAACGATCTTGACACCATGTACAAGACCTTATCGGTATTCTATACCGAGAACGCAGTTGCTCAGCTGAAAAAGATGTGCAGTATTTCAACGACAGGTCTTCTGACATATAATAACGGCGGTCTTGATGATATCCGTGCAGGAAGAACAGCACTCGTCATCAATACAAACGATGGCGCAACAGCCGAAGGAAAGCTGTATATCAGAGTCGGAAACATCTGCGGCACAGCAGCACACCGTGTTGTTGATGTGAAGTTCCTGTTTGAAAATGGTAGCTGGAAGCTTGATACGATAATTGGGAAATAACAAAGTATCCGCCCTTTAAACGGGGCGGATATTTTTGAGGTATTGTGATGAGTAAGAGAATGATCGCGATCTCGGTTATACTGGTGATAATATGCGTCGGTGGGATAGTCGCTTTCCTGTGTATGAAGCAGACCTCGGTAGCCGATCCTGTCGCTGAGATATATGTGGACGGGGTACTTGTGCGCACTGAGGCCCTATCGCAAGCACAATGCTTTAGGGTCGATACCGAGCACGGATACAACGACATCCTGATAGAAGACGGTGCTGTTTCGGTAACGGCGGCTGATTGCCCTGACAAGGTCTGTGTCAACACAGGCGCAACGAATTCATCGGTGGTGCCGATCATCTGCCTTCCGCATCGCCTTGAGATAAGGATAACTTCAGCGGAGGATTCAGACATTGATGTTGAGATCAACTAAAAAAGCCCATGGATACCATGGGCTTTTTTCAATCTATCTCCTTAAGTGCCTTATATACTCCCTGCATCTTAAGATCGGTCGCAGCGATTGTTTCTGCGCACTCCTTAAGCTGCTGCGCTAGCTCTGCGGATACCTCGCTGTCAGTCTTGTATTTCAGTTGGTGCTCAAGGCTTGCCCAGAAGTCCATCGCGATGGTGCGTATCTGAACTTCGACATTCACTATTTCCTTGCCATCAGACAGAAAAACGGGCGTTTCGATCACAAGATGAAGGCTGCGGTAACCGTTCGGCTTAGGATTTTTGATATAGTCCTTTGTCTTTAACAGCGTGACATCATCCTGCTTAGTAAGAAAATCAGCAACGGAATAGATATCCTCGATATAATTGCAGATAACTCTTACACCTGCAATATCGTTCAGCGCGGCGCGCGCGTTTTTACTGCTGAATGTAAGTCCCTTTCGCTGAAGCTTCCCTAAAATGCTCTGCGGTGACTTCAGTCTGTCCTCAATATGGTGAATGGGGTTATAGTCGTATTTTGTCTTGAACTCACTGTCCAGTATCTCAAGCTTGGTCTTCACCTCGCGTATAGCGGACTCGTACAGATGTTCAAGTTCCATGAATTCATATATCTGGTCAAGCATCTGTTGCTGCGCACTGGCAGGTATAAGCTGGGTCACAGGTTCAAGATCGTTATTTACTTTTTGTTGTTTTTTCTTTTGATTTAACATAATGTATAGCAAATCCCTTTCAGAAAGACGCATGAACGTTTATCATACAGCCATTCTATCAGATCTATTTCACATTTGTGTAAACGAAGTGTGTATATCGTGTGAAATTATTTATTTGCTTCGTCCTGCATACTGCTGAGAAGCGCTGCAATAGCTTCCTCCGACATATTTCCACC
>JAZQEQ010000118.1:0-6564 GCA_045539055.1 Oscillospiraceae bacterium
CTTCGTAACGGATCACTACAACATCTCCAGCCTTGTTCTTGCCGCCGTGGATAGCATCACAAGCAGCCTGCTCGCCGTCAAAGACACGCGCCGTTCCTGTAAAGTCCATCATCTCAGGCTTTACTGCGCCCTGTTTTACAACGCTGCCCTTTTCAGCAAGGTTGCCGCTGAGGATAGCTATACCGCCATCCTTGCGTACAGGAGCGTCTATCTTATGTATTATCTCACCGTCAGCATCGCGAGCTGCGGCAATTCTATCAGCCTGTGTACCTGTTACTGTAACTGCGTCAGTATTGATATGACCGCCCTTTGAAAGCTCACGGATAACGGTCTGAATACCTCCGCATGCATTCATATCGGTAATGAAAACGCTGCTTGCAGGATTAAGCTTTGCAAGCTGGGGTGTCTTTCTGCTCATGGCGTCTATATCGGCAAGCGTAATATCGACCTTTGCTTCATGTGCGATAGCAAGCAGATGAAGAACTGTATTGGAAGAAGCGCCTATAGCCATATCTGTCGCAAGCGCATTGAGCATATTCTTCTTTGTGAGGATATCAGAGGGACGGATATTCTCTTTTACAAGCTCCACAACCCTCTCGCCCGACTCCTTTGCAAGTCTGCGGCGAGCAGAGTTTACAGCAGGCTCTGTTCCCGCTGTTGGAAGTGCAAGACCGAGCGCCTCTGTAAGGCAGTTCATGGAGTTCGCGGTGTACATACCAGAGCAGCTGCCACAGGTAGGACAAGCGTTGTTCTCGTAATCCTTGAGAACATCCTCGCCTATCTTGCCTGAAGTAAACTCACCGATAGCCTCATATATTTCGGAATAACCAACTCTCTTACCTTGAACACACCCTGGATTCATAGGTCCGCCGCTTATAAAGATGCAAGGAAGATCCATTCTTGATGCAGCAAGTACCATACCGGGAACTATCTTATCACAGTTGGGTATGAAAACAACACCATCAAGAGGGTGTGCTGTAAGCATTACCTCGATACTATCTGCAATAAGCTCACGAGATGCAAGAGAATACCTCATACCCTTGTGGTTCATTGCCACACCGTCGCAAACGCCTATAGTAAAGAAGTCAAAAGGAACGCCCCCTGGATTTCTGATACCGTCCTTTACATACTTAGATATCTCATGCAGATGCTGATGTCCGGGGACATAATCGCTTGCAGCGCATACCACCGCGATAAACGGTCTGTTCATCTCGCTGTCTGTAACACCGAGAGATTTTAAAATTGCTCTGTGAGGAGTTTTTTCAGCTCCTACTTTAATTAAATCGCTTCTCATTCTCTTTGTCGCCTTTCTTTATATTTGTCAGCAGGACCTGTAGAGCATAGCTGCTCCTATTATTCCTGCGTCATTACCAAGACTGCATACAGCGATCTCGGTATTCTTTTTACTGTTCTTGGAATAAACCTGCTCCGCGACTGCCTTTTTGAGCGGCACCATGAGAGTATCACCCTCGTTGCACACACCGCCGCCAACACAGAGGATATCAGGCTGGAAGATATTTATTGTATTCGCAATGCCGCAGGCAAGATATTTTACATACATATCTGTAACTACCTTACCCACAGGACAGCCTTTCTTCATTGCAAGATATGCCGTTCTCGCGCCGCACTTTCCGTCTTCCTCGATCTGCTTCGCAAGGAGCGAGTTCGGCTGTGCCTCTGCGGCTTCGGCGGTCATTTTTGTAAGTCCCGTTGCTGAGGAATAAGCCTCAAAGCAGCCCTTTCTGCCGCAGGTACAGGGTCTGCCGTCTGCAACGATGACAGTATGTCCTATCTCACCACCTGCACAGTTTGAGCCACTGTATATCTTACCGTTGATGATTATACCAGAGCCTACGCCTGTGCCTAATGTAATAACTATCGCGTTATTCGCGCCTTTTGCAGCGCCTGCAACGAACTCTCCGAATGCAGCAGCATCTGCGTCATTGCCGAGGTAGGTCTTTATGCCGAATTCAGCCTCGATATCAGCGCGTATCGGTACATTTACAAAGCCGAGGTTGTTGGAATACTCCACGACACCATCTGTGTTGCAGGTGCCGGGACAGCCGATTCCGATGGAATGAGCGTCCGAAGGCTTTATACCGAGCTCCTCGCACGCAAGGCGGACAGACTTCTTGATGTCCTCAAGTATCTCCGCATAGGGACGCGGAGCATTGGTCTTGACCTTTGCACGTGCAACGATATTGAAATCATCGTCAACTATTCCGCAGGCGATATTTGTACCGCCTATGTCTATGCCTATGTAGTATGCCATAAAAACCTCCTTATCTGTATCAGATAATATCAGTGATTATCAGTTCCGCAACTCCCTTAATAGTGTATTCACCTGTTCCGGCGTCAACAAACACGCTGTCGCCCTTGCCGGCAATAACCATCTCATCACCGCAAGAAATGACGCACTTTCCCTCAAGTACAAGAATTGAATTAAAGCTCTTTTCGGTTGCCGTGAAAGTTACTGCATCTTCAAGCTCCAGCTTGTTTACATTGAAATACTCGCAGGAGCGCAGCAGGGTCATTACACCGCCGTCAAGCTTCTCGGGGCTTCCCTGTGCAGTAGTCGGGTACTTCGGAGGAACGAGCTCTGTCACCTCGCAGGCCTTTTCAACGTGCAGAGGTCTGGGCTTTCCGTCTGCTCCGACTCTGCCGTAATCGTAGATACGGTAGGTGGTATTGGAGTTCTGCTGTATCTCAGCGATAAGGATGCCCTTGCCAATAGCATGGAGCGTTCCTGCCTCGATAAAGAATACATCGCCCTTGTGGACAGGAACGTTGTTTGTAACCTCGAGAAGTGTGTTGTTTGCGATACGCTCTGCGAACTCCTCACTGCTTATCTCATGCTTGAAGCCGTAAAGAAGCTCCGCGCCCTCCTCGCAGTCAACTATGTACCACATCTCGGTCTTACCATACTCGCCCTCGACGCGCATCGCGTAATCATTGGAGGGGTGTACCTGCACGGAAAGGTTGTCCTTGGCATCGATAAGCTTGATGAGTATCGGGAAATACTCAAAACGCTTACAGTTAGTACCGAGGACCGTATTTCCCTTAGCCTCGATATACTCGGGGAGGGTCTTGCCAGCAAACTCGCCGCTCGCTACGACGCTCTTTCCGTCCTTATGACAGGAGAGCTCCCAGCTTTCTGCGATCTTGTCGCTGTCCATGACCTTGCCGTACTCCTCGCGAAGTCGGTTTCCGCCCCAGATGTAATCAGTGCAATGCGCAGTAAGTTTAATAATGCTCATATAATTTATGTCCTTTCAGATGATGTGAACGTGTGACCGTTAAGCACAGTCAGCGCTTACATCGGAATTTGTTTAATAGCCTAAATTTTCGTTTACGATAATTACCTTTATTCTGTCAGCTTCACGCTGCTGACCCATTCTGACGTATGTACAGCAGATCCTGCCCTCGCTGTGGCAATGTCCGCACAGACCTGTCTTTGAACAAGGGGTATCGCAGCCAAGGCGGACTGTATTCATAGGCGCAGCGATCTTCTCAACACGCATGATAGCCTCGGCATAGTCCTGAACTATCTTGTTCTTTCCGACAACAAGAACGACCTGCCTCGGTCCGAAGGTCATTGCAGATACACGGTTACCCTTTCCGTCAACATTGTAAAGCTCGCCTGTTTCCGTAACAGCGTTTGAGCTTGCAAAAAATGTGTCGGATACAAATGCCTTACGCATGATAGCTTCTACCTCGTCGGGAGTCTTTCCCTCAGAGCGGTCGATATATATACCCTTATACTCATTCATAAGCATATCGGTAACGCCGCTCTCTTTTAAAGTCATAGAGCCGCCTGCAGTGATAAGCTTGTCATCCTTGATCAGAGAGCGCACTATCTCAAGCATCTCTTCCCTGGTTTCAGCGTAATACGGCTTTATCTTGTTGCGATGTAAAGCCTGCATCGTTTTCTGGATTCTTTCTTCCATAGTACCCTCCTTATCAGTCCTGTGAGCATTTCTGCTTGATAGTAGTAATAGAGTTTTCAGAAATTATAAATGATCCATCGCCGCCATACTCGCCATAAGGGATATAGTACTCGGCAGGATTTGAGCCGTAAGTTATAGTGTTGAGCAATGCAGGCTTCTTCGCAATGAACATATCCTCTGTCAGGTTCGTGCTGCAGGCATCGGTAACGATCTTGAAATAGCTGTCAAGAAGCGAACTGTCAGTATAACGCAGATTCTGGTTGACAAGCTCTGAAAGAAGCTCTGATATCATATTGAAACGATAGCTCTCGCCCTCGCCAAAATCAGCAAGGTAGATATAACGGAAAACAGACTCAGGGCTGAATATCTGCTCGCCTGCGTTGAATGCGTCAAGCTGGCTTCCATCGGTTACAAGTATGGTTTCCGGAACATTGTAACGAACATTACCATAAGCAGACACCAGTCGCATGAAGCTCTCGCGATCGAAGCAGATATAACCGTCAAAGTTTACGCCTGTCGCATTTGTAACAGCCTCCGCAACACCCTCGCCGCCTCTCGACGCGAAAATGTTGGATAAAGAACGCTCATCCGAAGTAATGCTGATCCCGTTTGGTATGGGAATAAACACCAGAGCGTTATCCACCGCATTATAAGATACCATGATAAAAAGCTCAGGTACGTCCTGCGCGCGGTCGGACAGAGTCGTCATAAGAGTAAAATTATGACTCTTGTCAGGACGGAAATCATCAGCAAGCTCTCCCGTCGAAGTCAATCCGGAGGTCTCCTTGGTTTCGGGGAACAGATACCAGCTGAATGTCATGATTATTCCGATGACAAATGCAAGAGCCACGCCAAAAGCGATAAAATAGATATACCAGTTACTTTTTCTTTTTACAGCCATATATTTCTGCCTTTCCTTTAAAAATTATCAAAAGCTATTGAAATTTCTCAAAAATAGTAATATAATATATGTGTATGCACAATATTTAGTATAAACGATACTTTCGCATTATATATTTAAGTATACCACATTTGTTCGAAAATTTCAATATAATCGAGGTTAATATATGAACAATTTTTACTGGAGAACATGGGCGGAGATCGACCTTGATACTCTCAAAAATAATATAAATGAGATCAAAAAACTTGCAGGTGACAAGGATATAATCGCTGTTGTAAAGGCAAATGCTTACGGACACGGCGATATACACTGCGCTGAAGCACTTTCAAAGTGCGGAATCACGCATTTCGCAGTTTCAAACCTATGGGAGGCTCAGGGGCTGACAAACGGTGGGATAAAAGGCGATATCCTTATTTTCGGATACTGCGATATTCCGCTCATTTTCGATAATCTTGACAAGAATTATATTTTTACCGTAGGCACGACTGAATACGCCGAGAAGCTCTCCAACGAGGCTTTAAAGCTCGGTGTGACAGTCCCTGTACATATCAAATTTGACACAGGCATGAGCCGTGTCGGTATCACTACTGAAGAAGAAGCAGATTTCATCCTGTCACAAAAAGGACTTGACTGTAAGGCCGCGTATACTCATTTTGCTGTAGCCGACAGTCTTGACGAAGCTTGCATGGCTTTTACTAGCCAGCAATACGAGAGGCTTTCCGATATCTGCCACAATAAGGGGCTGAAAATACATTCGCAGAACAGCGGCGGCATCCTGTTCCATCCTGATTACGAGGGTGATTACGTCCGCGCAGGAATCGTAATGTACGGACACAAGCCTGATGCTGAGTATCCCTTCCCCGCTGAGATAAGACCTATTTTCAGCCTAAAGACCGTAGTAAGCCAGCTGAAAACTATCGAGGCCGGAACAACTGTCAGCTACGGCAGAACTTACACGGCACAGCGCAGAACTACACTGGCACTTATCGCTTGCGGTTATGCTGACGGCTTCAACAGACGACTTTCGGGGCAATGGGAATGTGAGATAAACGGACACTATGCGCCCGTATGCGGACGTATCTGCATGGATCAGACGCTTATTGATGTTACCGATATCCCTGATGTAAAGATCGGAGATATCGTTACAGTTTACTCAAACAGGCTTGACGACAGATGCTCGCTTGAAAACGCGGCAGAAAAGATCGGCACGATCAACTATGAGCTACTGTGCGCAATAGGTACCCGAGTTCCGCGTATTTATATAGAGGACGGCAAGGAAACGGAAGTAATCAGATATGTTTAAGAAAAAGCCTGAGATAACTCAGGCTTTTCACTTTTCGGTTGATTTTTTCTCAACAAATGTGATATTGATTTAAGCTTAAAAATCAGTTATACTTGATACAACGGAGCTCCATAATAACAGGAGGTAATTGCATGAATATAACTATTGGCAAAAACATTAAACAATATCGCAAGGATCACGACCTTACGCAAGAGCAGCTTGCGGAAATATTCGGTGTTACGGCACAAACTATAAGCCGATGGGAGCTTGGGACGGCGTTCCCTGACATTACGATGCTGCCAGTCCTTGCTAATTTTTTCGGAATAAGCACGGATACCCTTCTCGGAGTTGATATCTCACGCAAGCACGAGGAGATCAAGGCAGCGCTTGAGTACAACTCTACCCTGCATCGTGAGGGCAAGCACCATGAGAGC
>JAZQEQ010000119.1:0-2750 GCA_045539055.1 Oscillospiraceae bacterium
GACAAGCGCAGACCTATCCTTATCAACAACTGGGAAGCTACTTATTTTAATTTTGATACAGAAAAGCTTATTGACATTGCTAATCAGGCATCAGAGCTGGGTATTGAAATGCTTGTTATGGACGATGGCTGGTTCGGTCACAGAGATTCCGACAACAGCTCCCTGGGAGACTGGTTCGTATACGAAAAGAAGCTTCAGGGCGGTCTTAAATATCTCGTTGATGAGGTAAACAAGCTGGGTATGAAATTCGGTATCTGGTTTGAGCCTGAAATGATTTCACCCGACAGCGAATTATACAAGGCTCACCCCGACTGGGCAATTCAGATTGCAGGAATGCCCATGACGCAGAGCCGTCAGCAGTATGTTTTAGATTACAGCCGTAAGGAAGTCCGTGACCATATCTACGGCATGATGAAGAAAATCCTTGACAGCGCAAATATTGAATATATTAAGTGGGATATGAACCGTCAGCTAACTGAGGTTGGCTCAAACACACTTCCTGCTGACCGTCAGCGTGAGCTGTGGCACAGATATGTGCTGGGTGTTTATGATGTTATGGAAAGACTTACATCTGAATATCCTCACATTCTCCTTGAAAACTGTTCAGGCGGCGGCGCAAGATTTGACGCAGGTATGCTGTTCTACTCTCCCCAGATCTGGACTTCAGATGATACAGATGCTATCGAAAGACTTAAGATACAGCACGGCACATCTATATGTTACCCTGCTTCCGCTATGGGTGCGCACGTTTCCGACTGCCCCAACCACACCGTCGGCAGAACAACACCGTTCTCCACACGCGGTAATGTTGCTATGGTGGGTACATTCGGCTATGAGCTGGACGTTACCCGTATCCCCGAGCAGGACAGAAACGAGATCCCCGCACAGGTGGAGATGTTCAAGAAATACAATCCGCTTATCCGCACAGGCGACCAGTACCGCATAGGCAACGTCTTTGAGGACAATATGTGGGATGCATGGATGTTTGTTGCAAAGGACAAGAGCGAGGCGGTATTTACCTTTGTACAGGTGCTTGGCAGACCTAATTACGGCAGCCGCCGCATAAAGCTCAAGGGTCTTGACCCCGGCAAGAAGTATCTCAGCAGCGAGACAGGCGAGGCTCACAGCGGCGCAGCACTCATGAACTGCGGTATCAACATCAGCCTGCACGGCGATTTCTCCTCTAAGGTTATTCATTTTACAGAAGTATAATAAAATAACGGCAGGGTTTCTTCCCTGCCGTTTCTTATCATGCAATGTATTCCTTAAGTGCCTTGATCAGCGCATTGATCTCGTCATCAGTTCCTACTGTAATTCTCAGGCGATTGTCGATACGTGCCTTTTTGAAGTATCTTACATAAATGTCGCGGGTCTTGAGAAACTCGCAGATGTCCTTTGCAGCATACTTGGGATGCTCCGCAAACACGAAATTCGTGCTGCTGTCGGGCAGCGTAAATCCCATCTCACGAAGCTCCGCAGTCAGCCTGTCACGCGTTGCAATGACCTTTTCAAGCATCTCATTAAAGTAAGCCTCATCCTCTATGGAAGCAACGCCTGCCTCTATCGCGATGCTGTCCATAGGATAGGAATTGTAGCTGTCCTTTGCCGCATACAGCGCGGAAATTATCTCATTGTTGCCGAATGCGCAGCCTATTCTCATTCCCGCCATGGAGCGCGACTTTGAGAATGTCTGCGTAACCACAAGGTTCTCATACTCGGACAGCAGCGGAATAGCCGAAACTCCGCCAAAGTCAACGTAAGCCTCGTCAACTATAACAACACTATCAGTATTAGCATCCAGTATCTCGCGGATAAAATCCAGACCTCTGCCGATGCTTGTAGGAGCGTTGGGATTTGCTATAACTACACCGCCATTAGGACGCTGGTAGTCCGCAGCATTGATACCAAACTCCTCGTCAACAGGGATCGTTTCGTACGGAATACGCAGCATATCGCACCAAACAGGATAGAAAGAATATGTAATATCGGGATAGATAACAGGCTTGTCGGAATTGAAAAAAGCCCTGAAGCACAGCGCAAGCACATCATCCGAGCCATTGCCTACAAAAACGTTCTCCCTTGCAAGTCCGACACGCTTCGCGATAGCAGCCGCAAGCGGCTTTGCATCGGCGTCGGGGTACTTTTTAAGGCATCCGCCGTTAAACTGCTCTATCGCCTTTAAAACCCCCGGTGCAGGCGGATAGGGATTTTCGTTTGCGTTAAGCTTGATGAAATCCGTCTTGTTCGGCTGCTCGCCCGCAACATACGGCTCTATTTTAATAAGATTATCTCTCCAGCTCATGTTGTTTCCTTTCAAAAGAAAAGGCGGAGCGGCACAACGCCGATCCGCCTTTGCATT
Organism: Oscillospiraceae bacterium; assembly: GCA_045539055.1. Classification (GTDB taxonomy): domain Bacteria; phylum Bacillota; class Clostridia; order Oscillospirales; family Ruminococcaceae; genus CAG-115. The sequence continues at coordinate 2,360 of JAZQEQ010000119.1, forward strand.
TAAGCATAGCAATTATTCTGCGTCGTCCTCATCTTCAAGAGAAAACTCGAGATGCTGACCGCAGTTGGGGCAATCCATAGCGCCTGTAGCAGCCTGCTCATAATCAAAGCGGATAGTATTGCTGCAAGCGGGGCAGGTAGTTTCATACAGCTCGCCCAGATCGTCCTCAAAATCATCGTCATCGTCATAATCTTCGTCGTCATCGTCGATGTCATATACGATGTCCTCGAGGTCTGCAACGCTCTCCTCCATATCAGTCATAACATCTGCGATATCATTGAGCTCGTCATCTACCTCTGCGAGGTTTTCTGCGATGTCGGAAAGTACATCAAGCACTGCGGCAAGGATCTTGCCTTCCTTTGTGGATTCGTCAAGAGCAAGGCCCTCTGCG
>JAZQEQ010000120.1:0-3816 GCA_045539055.1 Oscillospiraceae bacterium
GAATTTAAGTCTGCTGAGCGCAAACGACACCGCAAGCACCATCGCAGTCGAGCCGACGCAGGTGAACACCGCCACCGTCAGCGTGTTGAGAAACCACCGCACGAAATCAAACTGCTGTCCGCGCTGAAGCAGCTTTACATAGTTGTCTATCGTGTAGGCTTTCGGGAAAAAGTAGCTTGTATAGGCTCCCGGCTCCTCGCGGAATGATATCAGGATTATCCACAAAAGCGGGAGTATCCAGAGTATTCCGAGCACAGTGAGCAGTATATACGCGCCGAGATTTCTTTGCTTCATATCACATCGCCTCCCCGCTGTAAGACTTCGTGCGCCTGAATGTCAGCAGAGATATCGCGGAGCATATCACGAACACAAGTATTCCGATGACCGAGGCAAGCGAATAGTCGCGCGAGTCTACCGTCAGCTTGTACAGCCATGTCACCAGCAGGTCGGTCTTGCCTGCCTGATAGTAGTCAAGCGTTGCAGGCGCGCCCTCGGTGAGAAAATAGATGATGTTGAAGCTGTTGATGTTGCCGATGAACTGTGTTATGAGATACGGCGCAGTGACGTACAGCACATACGGCATGGTTATCTTTCTGAAGATAACTGCGCGCGGCGCGCCGTCTATCCTTGCGGCTTCGTACAGGTCGTGCGGGATGTTCATGAGGATGCCCGAGGTTATCAGCATGGTGTAGGGGATGCCTATCCACAGGTTCACGAGAATTACCGTAACGCGCGCCCATGTCGGGTCGGTGAAGAAAGGCAGCGGCTGCGATATCAGCCCCCACTCCATCAGAAGCACGTTCAGCGGTCCTGCCTCGGCGAGGATGTTCTTCATCACAAGCAGCGACACGAACTGCGGCACGGCTATCGCGAGCACGAAAAGCGTTCTGAACAGCCCCTTGAAGCGCAGCCCCTTTCGGTTTATCAGCAGTGCCAGAGCGATGCCGAGAAAGTAGTTCAGAAAGGTCGCAAACACCGCCCACACGAGCGTCCAGCCGAGAACGTGCCAGAACGTTTCGGACAGCACCGAGCCCGTGCCGAGTATAGTCTTGAAATTATCCAGACCCACCCATGTGAACAGATTTGCGGGTACCTGATGATTGCGGTCGTAGTTCGTGAATGCAAGCGCGATCATATAGATCAGCGGAATTATTGTGAACACCGCTATCCCCACTGTCGGCAGGAAAAGCAGCGTCTTGTGAAATCCGCCGTCCGTGAGCGACCTTATCTCATCGCGAAGCTTTGGCAGCCTGCCGCCGCCTTTTACGATGCCCTCGGCTTTTTTCGCGCTGCGGATATTTACCGCCCACAGTGCAAAAAACGCAAACACCGCCGCACAGGAAAGTATTCCGTACAGCAGTATCAGCATCGAGTTGTCGCCGTTTTCTATCAGCACATCGATGCCAAGCGTTTCATCGAAGTACCAGCCGCGCTTTACCGTGCCGAGCGTGGGCAGCTTTTCAATATACTGCCAGCCGAAATTCATGATGAACGCGATAAAACCTACCTCGGCAGCGAGGAAGATAAGTCCCTTTGCTATCTGCCCTCGGAACAGATTTCCTGCGCCCATCACGAGGTAGGACAGCTTTGTGAGAAAGCCGCCCCTCGCAAAGGTCACGCACAGCCAACGAAGTCCGCCAAAAAACGCTTTGAAGCCTTTGGCAACAGTGCGCGGCACTGCGCGGAAAAACGCTCCGATGCCCGAAAAGAGACCGCGCACGCCCGTAGAGATCTTATGCCACAGCTTTTTGTACCACGGCAGAAGAAAATAGTCTATCCTGTTCATTCAGCGGCTTGCTCTCCCGAGATATCCGCCAGTGCCGACTGCACCAGTCTGTCCAGCTTTTCCTGAAGATTTTCTGTTGTCACAGCGCCCGACATAACATCCTGACCGAATGCCTCGGCAGGCTTCCAGAAGCTGCCCATCTGAGGGATGGAGGGCTGGAGCGTAGCGTGCTGAAGCTGCTCGGTGAGTGCCTTTACGGCAGGTATCTCGGAGAGCGCGTCGTTCTCCTCGGCGAGGATGTGATTTGTGGGAGCAAAGCTGCGCTTTTCAAGCCTCATCTTCTGGTTGTCGTAGTTCGTCAGCCATTCCGCAAGCATCATCGCGTCCAGCGGCGCGTCTGTTTCGGAGTTTACGCCGATCATTTTGTAGTTTGCAAAGCTTCCCATCTGCACGCTCTCGCCGTTTGAGAGGGTGAACTCGGGGAGCTTCGCCGTGCCGTAGTTTTCTTTCAGCGAGCTTTCGATCTCCTTTGAGTTCCATGTTCCGGAGATAGCCGCCGCGAGAGTGCCGTTTGCAAAGCCCGATTTCACCATGCTGTCATCAAAGTCTGCGCCGAATTTGGGGCTTTTCGCGAGGTTCAGGATATACTCGCCCGCAAGCAGACCGCGCTCGCTGTTGAAGTCGCACTGTGTCGGGTCGGTGCCGTCCTCACCGAAAAGAGTGCAGCCCGCGCCGAGGAAAAATCCCGCCTGATACCAGCCGTCATCAAGGTTCATGGCGAAGTTCGTCTTTACATCAGGGATATCCTTTGCCATGATCGCGTCAAGGCTGTTTGCTTCCTCGTCGGTTATCTTTGACTTGTCGTAGTACAGAAAATATGTGTCCGATACTGCAGGATAGCCGTACAGCTCGCCGTTAACTGTTGCGGCATCTATAGCTGTTTCGGTGCAGGCGTTCTCTATCTCCTCGCGGTTTTTAGTGATGCGATACAGCGCGCCTGCCGAAACAAGGCTGCCTATCTGATCGGATGAGAACGCGAAAACATCTGCTGCCGCAGAAACATCCTTAAGCACCTCGTTTGCCGCGTCTGCCTCAGAAACAACGCCCAGTGTGAATGCGTAGTGCTTTTCCTTGTGAGAATCAGCGAAGCTCTCGCACATTTCTCTGAGCAGGTCCTGATCCTCCTGCGCACCCCATACAGTAAGCTTTACTGTTTTGCTGCTGCCGCTTGCGCCGCCCGAGCCGTCCGAGTTGCCGTCATTGCCCCGATTGCAGCCTGCAAGCATTGAAGTCATCATGGCGAGCGCCATAAACGAAGCTGTCAGTTTTTTTACAGAATTACACATAATATCATTCCTCCCGAGGATATTGTGCGTATTTATTCCGCGCTTATGCAATATAAGCCTTATTTCCTCCGATGTCATGATAACATGAGCTGCACTGCAATTTGCTGAAAGTTTTTTCTGCTTTGATACATTTTCCGCTTTCACGTTTTGAGGAACCTCAGATTGAGGAACCTCATTTTGAGGATCCTCGTTTTCCGCTTCCCCAATTTCCGCTTCCCCAATTTCCGCTTACCGAAATTCCGCTTACCGAAAATTGGCCACAATCAAATACTAAATAATCAAATAATATATTTAATAAATAAAAAATAATAAATTATTTTCTCAATCAATCAAAATCAAATACTGAGATCAAGTACTGAAACAAAATACTGAATTGATTGACAGGATAAAAAGAATTTTTATTTTTTTGTTTTTAAGTTTGCAGACTTTTTCAGTTTATCCTCGGTTATCATGTGAGCAGGGAAAAATAAATGCCGCCCTCGAAGCGAGAGCGGCTTGATATAGATTTTATTAAATTATTAAATTTCCACAGGCTTGATGTGCCAGATCTCCTCCGCATACTGCGCGATAGTTCTGTCGGAGCTGAACTTTCCTGCGCTGCATACGTTCATCCAGCACTTCTTCGCAAATTCAAGAGAATTGCGATAATCAGCATTGACCTTGAGCTTAGCAAGTCGGATCGTAGCCATGTCGTTCTGTGAGCCAAGGAGTTGTTATCAGGTCTTGTCTTCCTAAGACCGCTTG
>JAZQEQ010000121.1:0-4796 GCA_045539055.1 Oscillospiraceae bacterium
GTTTGTGCCGCAACAAGACCGCATTCCTCCGTGCCGTAGATAACAGCGCCTATCTCCGCGCCCTTCCAGCCGTTCTCAAGACCGTTCGCAGCGGTGCTCGTCGGGTCAAGCTCCACCTCAACAGGCAGCTCTACGATGCCGTTTTCCGTTTCAAGCCCGATCGACTTTACATAGACCTTGTAGGTCGCTTCGGGGTCAGTGTTGATAAAGCCAAGATTTAGCACCTCGCTCTCCTTTGCGAATGCCGAGGACTTCACGGAATAGTCGCCGTCCTTTGTCATTTCAAGAACTGCCGAGGGGCTGGGGCCCGGGTTTTCAGCCTGCGCCGAGATAACGAGAGTTTCGTATTCGGTCTCTGTGACCGAGATATCCTCCTCGGGGCGGAGGGTATCCTCGCCCTTTGTGAACTGCCACGACTTAAGCTCGATATCTGCGCCCGAGAACACGAGATAGATATTGTGATTTCTGCCGTCAAACTGTTTGAGTTCAGTTGAGCGCACCTTTGCGTAGTCTGCGTTGTCGAACCCGATGAACGCCACAGCGTCGTTTGAGAGGTCGTCAAGGCGCACCTCGATGCGACCCTTGCCCTTTACTTCGGCTGTAAATTCAGACGCACCATAACCGAAGTCCGCGCCTCTCACATATATCCATGCGCCGTCTGCACTGCTCTTTGCGGCAGGATGCGCGCCATTTGTATATCCGATATCCGCAGAGGTGAACATCACCGCGCCGCTGTTCTCAGCATACGGGTCAAGCAGCTTTATCTGTGCAACTCCCTTTCTTGAAGCCGCTGTAATGGGTATCTCGCCTGTTGCGGAGTCCATCGGCAGATAGTCCGCCATCATGCTGCGGAAGCCTGCTGTGCCGCCCATAAGCTCCTCTAAAAGCAGGGTGTGGTGGAGGATGTAATTCGTGCCCTGATACTCGCAGAAATGGGTGTGGTTGTTGCCCCAGCGAAGCCCCGACTCGCCCTTTTCGTTCTGACCCGAGTTGTAGAAATACGCGCCCCTGTACTCCCAGCTTTCAGCGTCAAGCGGAGTTTTTGTCGTGAGGTAAGCCATGCTGCAGGTAGGCGGAGCAGAGATGCCCTCATAGTCCCAGCCTGCGCCGCGCGTCTGCCAGTCAGTGCTGTATGTGTAGTAATAAGTGCCGTCGATATAGTTAAGCTCGCTCGCCTCGAAGAAATACGGCGCATCGATGGAAACAAACTCGCTGTCAAAGGAGAGCATATCCTCACCGAGCTTTACTATCTTGGGAATATTGGTGTGCACCTTTGCGCCTGATGCAGGCGTGCCGCCGCCGAAGCTGAGCCAGCCTGTGCCGTTTTCGTCTATGCATACTCCGGGGTCAAACGGCGCGGGACAGTTTTCAAGCCCCTCCATATTCTGATATACCAGCGGACCGCCGAGAGGGTCGCTCCAGCCTGTCACAGGGTCGGTGGAGGTTATTACACCAACGCCCGAGCCGTTGTTGGAGAAATAGAGATAGAAATGCGTAAGTCCGTCGTCCTCAACGCGCGAAACGATGGAGGGCGCCCATGAGTTGTATATCCACGGAGCTATCTCGCCTGTTTCTATCCTGCCGTGATATATCCAGTTCACCATGTCATCGGTGGAGAACACCACCAGCGACTTTATCTGGTCGTAGTCGTTTACGGTGTCCTGCTCCGCCTGCTGAGTGTCGTTAGTACCGTAGACATACAGCCTGCCCTCGTACTCAACGGCAGTGGGGTCGGCGCAGAAGATGCTTCCCGAAATGGGGTTTGCGTTGCGCTCGGTCTTGTAGACGTTTCCGCTCACCTCGTCAATGACTATGCCGTTGTTGAGGCTGTCGAGTATCTCTTCCTCGGTAACAGTATCGGTGATATCCGCAGCGGAGGTGGTATCTTCTGTCGCAGAAGTCTGTGTGCTTTCGGTGCTCTCATTGCCCGAGCAGCCCGATACCAGCAGCATTGCCGCGGCGCAGAATAAAGCTATCAGTTTCTTTTTCATATTTTCTCCTTTCGGGGTAGTGGTCTGTTTCTTGCTCTCATTATACAAACGAACGCACCGAAAAGCAATAGCAGATATTCTGATAATCCACCTTTTTGTCAAAATCTGAACTTTTTCTGTTGACTTAGGGGCAGATATGAGCTATACTGTATCTGTAAGGGGTGATATAATGCCACGAAAGAGGATAGCGGTCATTACCGCAAGAGCAGATGACGCCGAGCAGAAAGAGATAGTCTGCGGAATAGCCGAGGCGGCATTTTCCGCCGATGCGGATGTCGCGGTTTATTCCAATATCTATAACCACTGGGTCGAGGACGAGCAGCTCAATTTCGAGAACATCATATATTCGCTGTTCGAGCCACGATATTTTGACGGAGCAATTATAACGGCAGAGGCTTTCAGGGATATCTCCGTACTGGATGCGGCTGTCGGAAAGCTTAGAAAAGCAAAGCTTCCCACTGTCGTTATCGGCAAGGATATAGACGGCTTTGTAAGCGTATATTCCGATGACGAAGCGGATATGGAAAGAATAGCCGAGCATCTTATCACAGCCCACGGCTATACGGATATAGATATACTCACAGGCTTTGAAAACGCCGAAGCTTCCCACAGGAGGGTCGAGGGCTGTAAGCGTGCCTTTAAAAAGCACGGCATCCCGTTCGACGACAGCAAGCTGTATTACGGCACTTTCTGGAACGACTCGGGCGAGGCTCTCGCGGCACGTTATATAAGCGGAGAGCTGCCCTTGCCGCAGGCTGTGATATGCACGAACGACTTTATGGCATACGGGCTGTGCGACGCACTTACAGCGGCAGGTGTTGCAATTCCCGAAAGGGTCGCTGTGACAGGCTACGACTATACAGGCGGCAGGATATACCACTACCCCCTGCTCACTTCATACCGCCGAAACAGACGGGGGCTTGGACATAAGGCGGTAAACATCATTCTTGGCTGCAATTACTCCCCCGAAGATACCGAAAGGCTCGTCTGCGGAAGCACCTGTCCCTGTGGCACGCATAAAGAACAGCTCACCGATGAGCTGCGCTCCGAGCGTATAGGTCAGTATCACACCATGATGAGCAACGTTGCGCAGTTTTCGAGCCGACTTACACTGTGCCGCACTCTTGCGGAATATACTGCTGTGCTGTCGGAGTTCAGATATCTTCTGCACGAAGCGGACAGGCTGTATCTGTGCCTTGACAGGGCATGGAGCAGCTTGCGCTCCGATGGCGAGGAATATCTGTGCTGTGATATCGGTGAGGATCTACCGCCCGAAAGATACCGCGATATTCCTCCCGTGCTGGATACGGAGCGCGAAGCACCTCGGCTGTTCTGCTTCAGCCCGCTGTGCTTTCAGACAAGGCTTTTCGGCTATACTGTGCTCTCCTATACTTATCCCACCTGCTATGATTTCAGCTTTCGCGACTGGAGCAAGGCTGTCGCGGATACGCTGGAATTTCTGCGCATGAAGAACGATATCCATTATCTGAAGCAGTGCCAGCGCGAGACCTCGCTTTACGACTCGCTGACAGGCTTCTACAATCTGCGCGAGTTTACCGCGATAACCGAAGCCGCAGGGGGAAACTGCTCCATGACGGCAGTAAAGCTGAGCTTTCCCTCTGATGGCGAATTCATTTACGGCGAGAACTATCGCAGCGATATAATTTCCGCCGCAGCAAGGGCAATAAAGCACTCATGCGCTGAACACGAGGTCTGCTGCCGCGCAGATGAGGATATCTTCCTTATGCTCTGCAAGGGCGACAGCACTGCTTTCGCAGAGCGTGTGCGGATAACGCTGCACAACGAGCTGTGTGTAAGCCATGACGAGCGGCAGGTGCTGATAAGCTATGCTGCGGGCGAACGCTCCGCCGAGCAGCTTTGCGAAGAAGTTACTGAACAAAGCAGAAAGGACATGGCTGAGCTTTCCGAGCGAATGGCTATGCAGCATTACAGCGCGCTTGTCGATATCCGAAGCGCTGTAATAAAAGCGCCCGAAAAATCCCCCACGCTGTCACAGGCGGCAAAGCGGCTGTGCGTCAGCGAGGGCTATTTCCGCGCAGTGTACAAGCAGTGCTTCGGCATAAGCTACAATCAGGACTGCATAAACGCAAGGGTGCTCAAGGCGCGCTATCTGCTGTCAGCAACCGCTATGAGCATCTACGCGGTGGCGGTAAGCTGCGGATATGAGGACGAGAAATACTTCGCAAGGCAGTTCAGGCAGAATGTCGGCTGCTCCCCGATGCAGTACAGGAGCAGGTGCTGCCGATAAAACAGACTTTCGGCAAGGAAAAAGTTCATATTTTGAAAAACAGGTGGACTATTTGAATATCCGATATTGACTTCGATGAAAGATGTAAATATAATTAACATCAGAATAATGCGATAAAGGAGTTTTGGTTATGGCTAATCCCTTTCTTCCGCTGTGGGAATATATCCCCGACGGCGAGCCGAGAGTATTCGGCGACAGAGTGTATATTTACGGCTCTCACGACAATGCAGGCTCGGACAGCTTCTGCGACTACAAGCTGAAGGTGTGGTCTGCGCCTGTGGATAATCTTAATAACTGGCACTGTCACGGCGATATCTTCCATACGCGCCCCGACAGAGATCATTCCTCCGACACCGACTGGACAGACAATCCCCTTTATGCGCCCGATGTGGTGGAGAAGGACGGAAAGTATTATCTCTACTGCTATATCCTGTGGAACAAGGGCTGTGTAGCGGTAAGCGACAAGCCCGAGGGTCCTTTTGAGCTTCTTTCAAAATACAAATACGACCTCCCCGATGAGCTTGTCGAGGACGGAG
>JAZQEQ010000122.1:0-2913 GCA_045539055.1 Oscillospiraceae bacterium
CGATCCGACTTTATATTCCCAAAAATTCTATACCACTGAACTGACGTTTAACATGGCGATAAAGCTTAGTTTTGTAAAATATGCATAAAACAGGTGCAAAATATGCTGATACTTTTGTCTATTCAGTACCTTGTAAAACAAAATACCTTGTGGTAAAATAATAGCAAGGAACAAAAGTTCCGTTTTTTATGGATCTACTACCTTGCGACACAAAATACTGTGTTAAGAAAAATAGGAGGTAATCAATGAACTCTCAGCTTAAACGAGGAACGCTTGAGCTTTGTGTTTTGTCTATATTAAACAGCAGTGACTGCTACGGATATGAGCTTGTAAACAAGATCTCGCAGTGCATGGAAGTCACAGAGGGCACGATATACCCACTGATGAAGCGCCTGAAGGACTCCGACACCATTGACTCCTATATAGTAGAGTCAACGGAAGGCCCGCCGAGAAAATACTACAAGATCACCGACACAGGCAAAACAGAGCTGCAAAGGCTCGCAACCGAATGGTTTGGATTTGTGAAAAGTGTAAACGAACTTCTGAAAGGGGATTTAGATAATGACAGCTAAGAACAAGGACGATTTTCTGTTCCATCTCCATAACGAGCTGCACAGAATAGGAATCGAAGACAATGAGGATATCTTCGCGGACTTCGAGGAGCATTTTCGCGCAAGTGCGGAACAGGGCTACACCGAAGAGGAGACCTGCGCCAAGCTCGGCGATGTCAAGGAGATAGCAAGAAGCTACATCGACATCGACAGCAGCAAGATAAACAGCATCGTTGCAAACGCTATTGAGGACAGCAGACCTCATGTGAGCCTTACAAAGCCGGGACGCTCCACTCCCGTTTCCATCGCGAAGCCTGCTGAGGCACCCGCAGCGGATATCGCAGTTGAGGAAGCACCCAAGACCGAGATAATCACCGACCAGCCCGAGGCGCTGCGCGAGATCACCCCCGAGCACATCGCTGCCGAGCAGCCTGCTCCGACACCTTCTGCGGCACCTGTAAACACTGCGGTCACAACAGGCAGCACTTCCACACACGCTGTACTGCCAGTGATACCCTTCCCTGCTGAGAACAATACGCAGACAGACTCGCAGAGAGTTATCACTCCCCAGCATATCGCTGCCGAGCAGCCTGCCCCCTCATCCATACCGATGCCTGCAGGCGGCGACGGTTCAGGTATTAAGACCGCTCCCAAGTCCGATCCTGCTCCCGTTCCCGAGCCTCCGCAGCCCGTACAGGAGCAGAAAAGCGGCACAACAGAGCACAACGCAGGTCACAAGGCTGAGCTCCCCCACGTTGACAACGACGACGGCAAGGGCGGCTTCAAGTGGACAGACATCAAGGGCAGAGAGCCCAATGTAAATGTACCGAAGCTTGTCGGTCAGCTTTGTATCGACCTTTTTGTGCTCAGCTGGGCACTCCCGCTTCTCGCAACCCTCATCTGGCATTTCCTGACCGTTGTAGTATTTGGAATCGTTAGCTTCTCGTTCTCGCAGCTTGGCGGCGGCGCTCCGTTCCACGCGCTCAGCCGAATCTTCCTGTGCGGCGGACTTATTTCACTGTCAGTTGTCCTCTGCCTGCTGTGGGTGCAGATGGTCAAGGGCTTTATCCACATAATCAAGGCAGCCGTTATCGGCCATGTCAAAGCGATCTATGATCTGTAAGGAGGTGTCGAAATGAAACATATTGTTGCTTTTTTCCTCTCGCTCAGCGTATTCTGTTTTATAGCTTTCGGCATCTCCGTTGCAGTTCTCGGAACCGAGCCTGTTACGAGCAATGTTCTGATGAGCGAATACACAGAGCTCGAGGGTTCTTATGATTCGATCGAAATATCCACAAACGTTGCAAACATCGCGGTTTACCCCACCAGCGGCAACACGACCAAGATCTTCACTACCGAGCGTCTTGCAAAATCGGTAAGTGCCGAGATCAAGGACGACAAGCTGTTTGTAAAGCTTGACCACAGTCAGCACATCTTCACTGATTTCATCGGCTTTATAAAGTCGCTGTTTGACGGCGGCAACAAGGACTGCGTAAAGATATATGTTCCTGACGAGCTGTACGACACCATCATAATCGACTCCAACGCGGGCAGCACCGAAATGATAAATGTTGCAGCAAAGGATATCGAGCTTGACCTCAGCGCAGGAAATCTTACCTACGCTCAGCCCGAGGGCATGGGTGCAGACTCACTCGCTATCCATCTCAGCGCAGGAAACTGCACCGTTTACAACGCAAAGACCGATACATTCGATATCGAAATGAGCGCAGGCAACATCGATGTTTACGGTCTGTCAGGTACAGGTGACATCGATCTCTCCGCAGGCAACGGAAACATCAATCTTTCCGAGCTTAGCGGCGATGTAACCATCAATGCAAGCGCAGGAAACCTCGACTTTAACCTCCCCGAGGGCGTAAGCGCTACCATCGGTTGCGACAAGTCCGCAGGCAGCGTGACCGTCAAGTACGGCGACATCAAAAACGACCTCAACGATAACGAGGAAGTAGTTATCGGCACAGGCAGACACGAGATCTTCGCAGACATCTCCGCAGGCTCTATCAACATCACTGATAACCTCAAGGAAAAGGAAGCACCTGCAGTGCCTGAGATGCCTGACGGTGATGTCAACGCGGCTGTCAGCTCGGTTACTTCTATGATATCATCGACCGCCCCGGGCGCTACCCAAACCGAAAGAACAAGTGCGGTAACTACAACAAAAACAACTGTCGCACCCTCATGGGACAGGGAGCCTACTTCCTCAAATATTCATGACCTAGAAAACGATCTGTTCCCGATAAATGTACGCGAGGGAAGCGGTCTGGTAGAATGTTCTTTCGCACCCGACTCAAACCAGAAAATAAATATCACTACAAGCAATATAGATGTTGCATTATACCCTACC
>JAZQEQ010000123.1:0-3776 GCA_045539055.1 Oscillospiraceae bacterium
CGACAAACCCTGTGTTCCCGACGGATGCGTTTAAGACGCGCCTTAAGTGGGTGGGGCTTGATCACAGTGATTTTGAGCATGTTACAGATTACTCCAACAGCAGCTTCTGCAAGCCAGATCCCGCTTACTACAAGGAGATCATGGACAAGCTGTCGCTTGACCCTGCCGAGTGCCTTATGATAGGCAATAACGTGACAGAGGACATGGTGGCTGCACAGACAGGAATGAGCGTATTTCTGGTGCCCGAGTTTCTCGAAAATCCCAATGCGCTGGACTATTCGCAGTATAAGCAGGGTACTCTTGACGAGGCTGTTGAGTACGCTCTGAAGCTTGCAGGAAAATGATACATATACGGTTACGACAGGAATTGATATCTTGTCGTAATTTTTTTTGCAAAATTTCGGAAATCGGCGCAAAATCTATTGCAATTATTGAAATTTGTGTTACAATATAAGGTAGGGGAACTATGCCCTTTGGCATGGAATACATACAAAGGAGAAATAAAACGTTGGACGTTATGACATATATCAGCGACATCTTTCAGAACTTTCTCAGAGTCGTGATGTCGATCACTATATTTGATGTTATAGATATACTGCTGCTTACCTACCTTGTGTATATGGTCATAAAGCTTATGAAGGAGACCCGAGCAGAGCAGCTCATGAAGGGTATTCTTATCCTTGTGCTTATGTTCATGGTGGTGCAGGTGTGCCAGCTGAAGGTAATGAGCTTTATCTTCGAGAACTTCTTCCAGGTCGGAATCATCGCTATCGTGGTCGTATTCCAGCCTGAGCTGCGCCGTATCCTTGAGCGCGTGGGACGGGCAAAGGTGCCAAACATCACGCTTGGCGCTGACAGCGATGCTGAGAGCAGCGCTGCGCGTGAGGCTGCTATCGCAGGTATCGCAGAGGCTTGCGAGCGTCTGCACATGACAAAGACGGGTGCGCTGATAGTTGTTGAGCGTCAGACCAAGCTTGGCGATATCACAGAAAAATCCACTATAATCAATGCCGCTCCCGAGCCTGAGCTTTTCTGCAACCTTTTCTACAACAAGGCTCCGCTGCATGACGGTGCTATCATAATCCGCGACAACCGCATCTATGCGGCAGGCTGCTTCCTGCCGAATACAAACAAGGACCAGTACCTGTCCAGCGACCTCGGCTCGCGTCACAGAGCAGCTATCGGTATGAGTGAGAACGCGGACTCGCTGGTAATTGTCGTTTCCGAGGAAACAGGTACTATCTCGGTAGCCGAGAACGGTCAGCTGACAAGAGGTCTTTCCAAGGAAGCGCTGATAAAGATACTTCGCAGAAAGATGCCTGAGGGCGCAGTAAAGACAAAGAAACGCACACGCAAGCCGAAGCCCGAAGCTCCGAGCGCGGATAACTAAGGGGGGGACGGCAGAATGAATTTTTTCAAGAGAATATTCAATAATATCAAAAACAACTACAAGTCTGTGCTGCTGTCCTTTGTAATTGCGATAGCTGCGTGGTTCTTTGTGTCGGTGCAGATATTCCCGACAGTTGAGGAGAGCATCAGAGGCATAACCATCGAAACACAGGTGACGGAGTATATGCTTCAGAACAACCTGCAGCTTGTTGACGAAATAGAGGAAACTGCTGACATCCGTATCGAGGGCAAGCGCTACGATATTTCGGGGCTTTCCGCAGATGATTTTTATGCTACGCTCGACCTGTCCTCGGTTAAGACCGCAGGTACTTACAGCGTGCCTGTGGATATCTCCGCAAAGACAAACAGCGATCTTACTATCCTCAGCGCAAATCCCAGAGCTGTCACTATTGAGATAGAGGAGATCGTTACGCGTGAGTATGAGGTGGAGGGAACCGCTCCCAGCCTCAGCCTGCCCGAGGGCTATTACGTTGACGAGATCATAGCGTCCCCCTCGACTATAACCATCACAGGCTCGGCGTCTGTGCTTGATAAGATAGACCGCATCGAGGCGCGCTCCGTTTACACGGGACTTATCACAGAATCCCACGACACTCAGAGCGAGATATTCATCTACGGCACAAACGGTGCAAGGATCGTTAATGATGATCTTGTTCTCAGCACGGAGAATATCTCGGTATATATCCCGATCTACAAGCAGAAGGAGCTTCCGCTTACCTTTGCATACTCCAATGTACCGAGCTATTTTGACACAGAGAGCCTGCATTACGAGATACAGCCGTCCACTATTACGGTTGCAGCACCCGATGATTCGATAGATCATCTGAGCGTTCTGGAGATAGGCACTATCGATATCTCCGACATCAAGCTGAATCAGACCGTTACCATCCCGATAACGCTCCCCGAGGGCTACAAGAACCTGTCGGGCAACAACAATGCGCGTATCGTATGGGATATCGCGGATTACGGCAAGCTTGACTTCACCATCGACAATATCACCATGACGAATGTCCCGAACAACTATAATGTTTCGCTTATCACGAATGAGCTGGTCATCAGCGTAATGGGTCCGTCCGAGATACTCAGCACGCTTTCCGCCGATGATTTCTTTGCGACGGTAAACCTGCTCGGCACAACGCTTCGTGACGGCACGCAGGACATCGCCCTGACGATACAGATGAAGGGCATCAAGAGCAGGTGCTGGGTATCGGGCAACTACAAGGCAACTGTTTATGCTCAGCCTAAGGCATTGGAAGAGGAATAAATGGCACTTATCGTATCACAGATCAAAACAGGACTCAACGAGGCAAAGGATAACGCTGTAAGCAAGGCGTTATCCTTGCTTTCTGTTACGAAAAACGAGGTAAAGACCGCGCGGCTTTACAAGACCTCGGTAGACGCGCGCCGCGAGATATGCTTTGTAAGCTCGGTGTATGTGGAGCTTCACAGCAGCAAGAGGGAGAAGAAGCTTTCCGAAAAGCTGCAGAACGTAAGACTTCACGAGGATGCGGAGCTGTCGGTGGATTTCGGCAGCGAGAAGCCGCAGGGCGATATCTATATCGCAGGCTTCGGTCCTGCGGGAATGTTCTGCGCGCTGACGCTGTGCGAGTTTGGCTACAAGCCGATAGTGCTTGAGCGCGGCGCGGCTATGGACGAGCGCATAAAGGCGGTGGAGGGCTACTGGAACGGCGGCGCTCTTGATACCTCCACAAACGTACAGTTCGGCGAGGGCGGCGCAGGCACGTTCTCCGACGGAAAGCTCACCACGCGTATCGGTGATCCGCTTTGCTCGCGCGTACTGGAGCGCCTTTACGAGTTTGGCGCACCCGAGGAGATACTTACAAAGGCAAAGCCGCATATCGGCACAGACAAGCTTCGTGCGGTGGTGAAAAATCTCCGCAATAAGATAATCGAATACGGCGGAGAGGTGCGTTTCCTGTCGCCGCTTGAGGAGATAAAGCTTCAGAACGGGCATATCTCTGAGATAACCGTAAACGGTTCGGCTGAGCGCTGCGGCGCGCTTGTGCTGGCTGTGGGACATTCGGCGCACGATACGTTCTCAATGCTGCTGAGAAACGGCGTTACGATGGTACCGAAGCCGTTTTCTGTCGGTGCGCGTATCGAGCATCTTCAGGCTGACATAGACTCTGCGCTGTACGGAAGATATGCAGGGCATCCTGCACTGCCGCCTGCGGAGTATCAGCTCTCCTATCGTGAGGGCGAGCGTGGAGTTTACACGTTCTGTATGTGTCCTGGTGGATATGTAGTGGCTTCCGCCAGTGAGAACGGCACTATCGTAACAAACGGCATGAGCTATTTTGACCGAGCGGGCGACAACGCGAACAGCGCGGTGCTGGTATCGGTTA
>JAZQEQ010000124.1:0-5014 GCA_045539055.1 Oscillospiraceae bacterium
ACTTCGATATTCTTTACTAGATATGTCTTGTATGCACCGGATTTACCGCTGCGTATCTTGGCATCATGCAGATAGGTTGAATAATCCATTGTTATACCTCCTGTTTATTCGCTGAGCATAAACATATTATAAATAACCTTGATAGCCTTTTCAAAGTCCGCGCTGTCTATACCTACGATAATATTAAGCTCACTGGAGCCCTGATCGATCATTCTGATATTGATATTTGCGTGAGAGAGAGCTGCGAAAACTCTTGTCGCAACACCCTTTACACTGCGCATGCCGCGTCCAACAACTGCGATGAGTGCAAGATCGTCTACGATCTCAAAATGATCGGGCTTTATTACCTCGATAAGACGCTGACTGAGCTTTTCGCGCTGACCCTCAAGCTCATGAGAGTTTACAATAACGCTGATAGTATCGATACCTGTGGGCATATGCTCGGGGAAGATACCGTGGTTCTCAAGCACCTGAAGCAGTCTTCTCATGAAGCCCTTGTGATTGTTCATTCTGTCCTTCTCAATAGAGATTACAGAGAAATCCTTCTTGCCTGCGATACCTGTGATAACGTGCTCTGCAGGGGGATTCTTTTCGGAAGGAACGATGAGTGTTCCTGCATCTTCGGGAGCATTAGTGTTCTTGATGTTGATCGGAATACCAGCGCTTCTTACAGGGAATACAGCATCCTCGTGAAGCACGCTGAAGCCCATATAGGAAAGCTCGCGCAGCTCGCTGTATGTAATTACCTTGATGCCTGCGGGATCGTCAACTATCCTGGGGTCTGCAACCAGAACACCGCTTACGTCCGTCCAGTTCTCATACATAGAAGCCTGAGCAGCCTTAGCTACAACAGAACCTGTAAAGTCAGAACCGCCACGGGAGAATGTCTTGATAGTACCATCAGGCATTGCACCGTAGAAGCCGGGAATTACAGCCTTGTCTGTCTTGTCGAGCATAGCACCGAGGCAGGCATTTGTGATATCATCATCGAAATTGCCCTTATTTGTAAAGAAGATAGCCTTTGCTGCATCAATGAAATCAAATCCGAGGTAGTTAGCAAGGATCATGCCGTTGAGGTATTCACCGCGGCTTGCAGCGTACTCTCTGCCTGCGGCAGCCTTGAAGTTTACACCAATCTTCTGGAACTCCTCGCTGAGATCGAATGTAAGACCAAGGTCGGAAATAATACCGTTGAAGCGCTCCTTGATAGGCTCGAATGCCTTATCGAAATCCTCGCCGTTCTGAACTGCGTCATAGCAGGTATACAGCATATCTGTTACCTTGATATCATCGGAAAATCTCTTACCGGGTGCGGAAGGAACGACATAGCAGCGCTCGGGATCTGCATGGATGATGTCAGCGACTTTCTTAAACTGTTTTGCATCGGCGAGAGAGCTTCCGCCAAACTTTACAACCTTACTCATAATAGTTACCCTTTCTGTTTGTATATGTTTAATAGAGGATATATCTCCATTTGTATACAGATATATAGTTTATCATACCATAAAATCACCAAAAATGCAATAGCACACACTAAAAAAAGGCAGTTGTCAAAAGGCTCGTTTTTGTGGAATATATCAAAAAACGGCTTGGTTACGCAAAAAACGAGCCGCGCATAACACACGGCTCGTAAAAAAATATGAAAGTTTATCAATTGATAGTGCCCATATCAGCTTTGATAATGTTCTGATATTCCTTTGCGATAGGAGCATAGCGACTGTTTATCTGGATAAGCTTTCTGAGCGAAGCCACACATTCCTTGAAATTACGTATCTTTCTCAGCATTTCTATCTCCGCGATAGTAACAGCAGCAAGCACTTCCTCCGGAAGATCTGCTTCACCATGAGTATTAAGATATCTCATAGCGAGATCTCCAAGTATGGGAGTGAGCGCGGTTATTTCACGCTTGTTTTCAGTTGCTCCGACAACTGTGTAAAGATACATCACAATAAGCTTATAGAGCTGTTTGTTATCAGTGACCTTATTTATGTCATAACCGCTCACTGCCTCGCAGAAGCCCTTGATACTTCTGAAGCCATCAGAAACTACCTGCACGATATCTTCGCATCTTGCAAGGAATGGGCTGATATCAAGCTCTTCATTCAGCATAATGAAAAGGATATCTGCGTGTGCTGCACCGAACTTTTCAATGAAAGTAGCGATCCTGCCTGCGCCTGCATTACCACCGATGAAATATGCTTTATGAATAGAGATCCTGTTTCGCTGAACAGCCTTGTCAAGATCTTCATTTGCTAATTTATTTATGATCTCTTTTCTGCGTGCTTCATCCATTGCGAACAATGAAAGTGCGATATTGTCAAACAGTTCCGATCTGTCCTTGCTGCTCTGAGCTTTATACATACTCATAAAGCCCTTGCATTCGCTCTGCTTTATTACCGACATTGCCTGTGCCACACGGCAATTGTGAGCATAGATCGTAAAGTTATACTTGTCTATGGGACAGTTTTTGATATTGTACTGCGCTTCATTATATTTGCCTAAGATGATGCAGCACTCTGTAAGAAGCATATTGATCTTGAGTCTGAATATCTCGTTTTTAAAATGAAGATTTAGATACAGCGATTCTCTTGTAGTAATGCCATTCTCTTCATTCTCCTTATAACGCTTGAAAAAGCTGATGAACATTTCATACGCTTCTTCATACCTGCCCAGATCATATAAAGCAACACCTCTGTATGCCATCATTTCGATATCTGTGGTGCGCTCTTTCTGTCGTATATCGTCGCCTATTGCGAAATACTCATCGTATATTCTGAGTACGTCTTCATGTCTTTTTTCGCTGTTAGCAAGAGTGATAAGACCGTGATATAATGCCAGCGCATAATCTGATTTTTGCTTTTTACACAGCTCTATTCCCTTATAAGCATAATTTATAGCTTCGGTCTTATCATCAAGGAAAGCGTATGTATCAAACAGCTGACGGTATAAAAGAAGATTTGTTTCACCCTCTGTTTTCAAACGTTGCTGCAATAGCACAGAATTTCTTTCAAACTTTTTCTGCCTCTTTACAGGATCATTTTCAAAAGCATATCCATAATGCTCCGCCTCGGCAGCAAGTACCATCATAGGTGATCCGAACGTGTTAAGATACTCATGAACAGGGAGTACAAATTTTGTTTCAGGCAGAAGTTTTGTAAGTCTTGGCTGATATATAAGGGTATAATCCTGTTTGTTCGTAAGCGACTTGCATTCTCTTGACATATAAAATGCAGAATTATAATTCTTGTAATTTCCTGTATTGAAAAATTCGATGATTGCATCACATGACAAGAACATATCATCTGCATCAAGGAACATAAACCACTCGCCCTGTGCAGCCTCGATACTCACGTTTCTTGCCGCGGAAAAGTCATTTATCCAGTCGAAATGCAATACCTTATCTGTAAATTCTTTTGCTATCTCAACAGTCTTATCAGTCGAGCCTGTATCAACAATTATAAGCTCACTGTCTACTTTTTTTAGTATGGGCTGTATCGCAGTAAGGCATTGGCGAAGAAACTGTTCTTCGTTTTTAACTATCATTCCGATCGTAAGCAGCATGGCGTATATTCCTTTCTGTTATGTATTAAATATATCATACCATAAATCTATAAAAAAAACAATAAGCAGTACTATTACAAAAGCTTTTATTTAAAATAAAAACCCCCGACCAAAGTCGGGGGCTCTTGTTAGTTAGTCAGCATTTATGCTGCCTTCAAACGTTTAAGCCGCTTTAAGCAATCCGTAAGGATTAGCCGAGGAGCTGGAGAACGCCCTGGGGCTGTGCATTTGCCTGAGCGAGCATGGACTGAGCAGCCTGCTGGAGAATGTTGTACTTGGTGTAGTTCATCATCTCGGAAGCCATGTCTGTGTCACGGATTGTGGACTCAGCCTCTGTCATGTTCTCAGCTGTTGTTGTCAGGTTCTCGATCTTGTGCTCGAGACGGTTCTGGATGGAACCGAATGTAGCTCTAACCATGGAAACCTTGTTGATAGCAAAGTCGATCTGGTCGATAGCTGCGTTAGCAGTAGACTGAGCGGACAGATCAAGAGCGTCTGTACCAAGACCTGTAGATGTAACGTTCAGATTAGCTTCGAGGTCGCCCATGCCGGAACCAGCTGTATACTTAAATGTAAAGTTAACAGCGTCCTTTGTGCGAGCGCCTACCTGCAGAGTGATGTTATCAACAGATGTCAGGGAAGCAGACTGTGCTGTGTAAGCATCAGGAGTTGTAACATCGGAAGCGATTGCGATACCGCCGTTTACGTCACCGCCGTTCAGAGCCTGAACGCCGTTGAAGTCTGTATCAGCGATCTGATTCAGCTCATCATTCAGCTGATCAAACTCGAGCTGGATAGCTGCACGGTCAGTAGCATCATCGTATGTACCGTTAGCGGACTCAGCAGCGAGCTCCTTCATTCTCTGAAGGATGGAGTGAGTTTCCTGAAGAGCACCCTCGTATGTCTGGATCATGGAGATACCATCCTGAGCGTTTCTCTTAGCCTGGTTCAGACCACGGATCTGGGATCTCATCTTCTCAGAGATTGCGAGACCAGCAGCGTCGTCGCCTGCACGGTTGATTCTGTAACCGGAAGAAAGCTTCTCAGAAGACTTCTTCAGACCGTTTACGTTAACGTTGAGCTTGTTGTACGCGTTGAGCGCGTTCATGTTATGCTGTACTACCATTCCTGCCATAATAATTTCCTCCTTGAAATTCGCGTCCCGTTTATCGGATTCATTCCTGTGGGGACGTATGGTGTTTTAAATGTTAATAAATTTCGTTGTCCCTTATGATACCGTTCACCTTATGTACACTGGGGATCCTGATATCCTTGGAACCTTTAGCTTAAAGATTGTTGTCTTTCAGCTATCACGTATATTATATCGGTCAGTTTATTGAAAACTTTAGCTTTTTTTAAAAATTTTTTTAAAAATTTTTTGTTTTTTTATATATTACATATAAAATCATAAAGCTACGATATAATTACGCTTGTCAAAACCTCTTAAAAGAAG
>JAZQEQ010000125.1:0-19678 GCA_045539055.1 Oscillospiraceae bacterium
TTTGGGGTCAGCATAAATATATTAAAAAATCCCACTCAAAAGAGTGGGATTTTTAAATTGCAAACGCTCGGCTCGCAGTGCCCTTATGGCACTGCGTTTTCGCGTCGCGAAAACCGCTCACGTTCGCGGGGTGGCTACCATATTATAGTGTGTGTTATTTTTCGCTCAGCATAGGCATATTTAAAACCCGTCCACTGGACGGGTTTTAAATTGCGCCCGATCACTATACTGTAAAAGCTTTTTCTGCCCCCTGCACATAAACCACGAAAAATGTTTTTAGCACTTTACAAACCTAGAACTTTCTATTAAAATGTGAATAGAAGAATAAAAAACACGGAGGAATCATCATGTACGAATTACTGAACGGTCTTTTATCCGATAAAAAGGGAGATATTGTCTTCTCTTGCTTCGGAGTATGGCACCTCTGCTATATGCTGGTCATATTCGGCAGTATAGCTGTCACTATCGTAGCCCTGCGCAACAAAAGCGATGAAGCAAAGCAAAGCGCATGCACAATAGCAATAAACCTTGCTTTCGCTCTGTACATAGGAGATTTTTTCGTAATGCCCATTGCTTACGGAGCGATAGATATCGAAAGGCTGCCGTTTCACGGCTGCACCGCAATGTGCGTGATGTGCTTTCTCAGCCGACACAACAAATTCCTCAGCCGATTCAAAGCGCAGTTTACGCTTTTGGGGCTGGTAACTAACCTCATTTATGTAATATACCCGGGTGGTCTGTCGTGGTATCTGATACACCCGCTTTCCTATCGCGTGATACATACTTTACTGTTTCATGGCGCAATGTCAGCCTACGGCATCTTCTCGCTCTCATTCAGCGAAATCAGCTTGGAATGGCGAAAATGTTACCGCGAGCTGATACTGATAATAGTCATGACGCTATGGGCGCTGCTCGGAAACACGCTTTATAACGGCAGTGTCGGCGATTACTCTCACGTTTTCAACTGGTTTTTCGTTATCCGAGACCCATTCTATATACTCCCCGAAGGGATCGCGCCTTTCATCATGCCGTTCATAATGGTTGCGGTAATGTTTGTTGCTGTACTGCTCACATATTTGATATATTTCGTAATAAAAAGGCTGACCAAAAACAAGCATACAAGCCCCATCTGATAAATTTTGTAGCATTCTCGCCCCGTTCCATAGTATATGTATGAAAAGGAGGTGTCCCTATGGAGGACGAAAAGCTGGTCGAGCTGTTTCTCAGCCGAAACGAGCGGGCTATATCAGAGCTTGACCTGAAGCATGGCAGGCTGTGCCACAGCATTTCATACAATATATTGCACAACAACGAGGACGCGGAGGAGTGCGTCAATGACGCGTATCTCGGTGTGTGGAACACCGTTCCGCCGCAGCACCCGAACCCACTTATCTCGTTCGTATGCAGGATAGTCCGCAACATATCGATAGCGCGCTATCACTCGAATACCGCTAAAAAGCGTGGCGGAGGCTACGATATTGCGCTTGAGGAGATAGAGGGGATGCTTTCCGCTCCCGACAGTGCGGAAGAAAGCTTTGATGCAAAGGCGCTTGCAATACTTATTGCAGAGTTTCTGGACTCCGTTTCAGCGGAAAACAGGGTAATATTCATGCGCCGCTACTGGTTCTGCGACAGCTTCGCGGACATTGCACAGCGCGTTGGCTTAAGTGAAAAGAACATATCCGTAAGGCTTACACGCATCAGAAAGCAGTTAAAACAGCATCTTACAGAACAGGGGGTGGCATTATGACATCAAAGCAGTTTTCCGAGGCTTTGGGCGAGCTTCCCGAGAAATACATCTGCGAAGCGGAGAGCTACAAGCGCAAAAAGTGCTCACCTATTAAATGGATACTCCCTGCGGCTGGTGTTGCAGCGGCTGCGATCGCGCTGTTTGTCGTATTGAGTGGAAAAGGCGAGCCTGCGCTCCGCTACCCGACCGAGGGCATGGAGATAGTACAGGCAGGCGGCGACAGGATGATATACACCTCTCTGCCCGAGCTTGAAGCCGCATCCGACGTAATAGTGATCGCCGAGTTTGCCGAAAACGCAACTCAGACTCTCATGCCCGAAAACGGAATAAATCTCATCGATGCGGTGTCTGTCAATTCTATTGTAATTTGCGATACACTAAGCGGCGAGATCGTCGCCGCGGCAAGTCATCCCACCGTTTCGCAGCGATACGGAGTGCTTGAGGAGCAGAATAAGCTCGTGACATTCAGCGGACTTGCTCCGATGAACAAGGGCGACAAGTGGATATTCTTTCTAAGCTACGATGAGCAGAACAGCACCTACTGGGTCGAGGGCGACACGAGCGGCAGATATCCGCTGCCCGAGGGCGGCATCGCTGAGCTTTACAAAAAAGCGCGTGCCGTAGTCGAACAACGCGACGCTTTCCTCAACTCTGCCGAAAAGATATCCGCCGATGAGATACCGCCCGAAAACGCGTACCTGTATCTTGACGCAAACGGCGGAATATACGCACTGACCGAGGATGAGATAAATACGGTCATAAGCTATGAGATGCAGCTTCAGGAAATTCGCGACAGTGCTTCGGCTGAGGAATTCGGAGTGTACGACAACCAGAGCATCAACCTGCCGCTGTATTGCGCAATAATCGACAAATACAAACTGTACAGCGAATAAAACAGCAAAAGCGGACTAGCTTAGTCCGCTTTTCTTTTTGTCCATTGCAAGCAGCATTCCACACATCACAAGCACGCAAAGCGACATTCCCATATTCACCGAAAACACCTGTGCGCTTACTGTATTTTGCGCACTTACCGTCACATCGGCAGGCGGCAGGAGCAGTCCGACCAGCGAAAAAGCCGCACTCAGAGCAGCCGCCGGAATACGCGACAGCAGAAAGCCTTTCAGCGGCAGTCGCCCCGAGCCTATCGCGACCACCTGAAGCACAACGCACGCTCCGCCGAAAGATATCATTGCTCCACAAAGCGGCATGGTATAGGCTCCTGCGGCTGATATTCCGCCAAGCCTGCTTATTTCCAGCAGCGCGGACAAAGTTCCCCCCGCGCTTTCTGCCCCGACTATCGCAAGCACTGCCGCAAACACGGTTATCATAGCGCATACAGTGAGCATCACCTTTGCCGCAGCCATGACCGAGTCGATAAAGCACTGCGCGCTGAGGTCGTATTGCGCATCGCGCGGCTTCAGCAGGATCGCCCCACCGCTTCGGCATATAACGACCGCCATGGCGAGTGAGGATAAAAAGCAGGCGCAGAACAATACCGCGCCAACTGCCGCGCTACCGAAAGTCCTCATCCCCACTACCGAGATGACGAAAGACGGTCCCGCTCCATAGCAGCAGCAAAGCAGTCTCCCCGCATCGCTCTCCGAGAGCCGCCCCTGCTCGGCAAGCCCCCTCAGCAGCCGCGCCCCGACAGGATAACCGCCGATATTGCCCAGAACAAACACCGTGCAAAGCTCCTCGGGGAGCCGCAGCAGCTTTGACAGGGGCTTTGTGAGCGGTTTCAGTGCCACGCCTGCCAGACCGCTGCTCTGAAGATACAGCGACAGTACTGTAAACGCAAAAAGCGACGGTATCATCACGTCAAGGCACATCGCCACCGCATCCCTTACCGCCTCCGTCACAGCCGCGGAATTTATCATCAGCACAGCCGCAGCCAGCATCGCCGCGACAGATATTATGTATTTCATATATCCTCCGTAAAGTTCTTATTTCTTGTCCTTTGCCATAAGTATATTCGTAAAGACAGGTTTTATTTCTCTTTAAGGAGGTAATGATATGGGACTTAAAGAAACGCTGATACGACTCGGTGACTGCACAGGCGAGCCATGCCTGACACTTCGCTCCGACCGCGAGCTTTGCGCGGAGAATTGCCGCAGCATAACAGCCTGCGATGAAAATGTTGCTGTGCTGTGCATGGGCGAGCAGAACGTCAGAGTGATCGGCACAGAGCTTACGGTAGAAAACTTCGGAGCATACGGAGTAAAGCTTACTGGTCGGATACACTCGATAACAGTTGAAAGGCAGGGCGAAAAATGAAAGGGCTTACGCTAGGTTATGTGGAATTCAGCGGCATCGGCGGCTTTCAGGAAAGCTTTGTTTCGGAGCTGCTAAACAGCGGCATCAAGCTTCGCAAAGTAAAGATAAGCGGCGGCAGAATAACAGGCGCGGTATCGCCGCTTTCCTACCGTCTTGCCGCTGTCACGGCGAGAAAGCACGGCGTAAAGCTTCGTGCAGGCAAGCGCGGAGGATTGTATTTTGCTGCACTCCGTTACAGCCGCCGCGCAGGTCTTTACGCAGGGCTTATGCTGTTCTTTCTTATACTGTCACTCGGCAAGTCGACCGTTGCCGATATACGGATAACAGGCGATGCGCCTACGGCACAGATAATCGACATACTCGAGGACTGCGGCATAACACGCGGAGTGCCGAGAAGCGGTCTTAAGCTTTCGCTTGCCGAGCAGAAGATAATGCTTGAAGTGGATAATGTTGCGTGGGTGGATGTTTCCTGCGTCGGTTGCCGCGTGCTTGTAGACGTACACAGCGGCACACCCGTGCCTGAGATATTCGACCCGACCATGCCCTGCAACCTCGTCGCCTCGCGCGACGCGCAGATAGTCAGCACCACAGTTCGCAAGGGAAAGCTTGTCACAGATATCGGAAGCGGTGTGCCGAAAGGCGGACTTCTCGTCAGCGGCACAGTTTCAGACGGCAGCGGAAACCTGCTGTATCTCCATGCAAACGGAGAGATAATAGGCGAATTCACCGAAACGGAGGAGTTTTTCGTGCCGTACAGCGAAATAAAAAAAGTCGCAAACGGGGACAAAACGGAGTTCAAGTACCTTGTTTTCGGTGATGATATCTATCCCCTGTTCTTCGGCGAAGCATACGCAGAGGACAGCCTTTACACCGAGCAGACCGAAAAGCTGATGCTTTTCGGCGCAGAAACACCGTTCAGGCTGACAACAGGCATTTTCACCCGATACACCGATGTTCAGGTCACGCGCAGCGACGACGACTGCATCTACGAGCTGAAAAGGCTCAAAGCCGACTTTGAGGAGAATTTCTTCTCCGAATACGAGATAGTATCATCAATAGAAAAATGCCTCCCCGAAAAGGAAGGCATCCGTCTTGTTGTTGATTATACGCTGCGCGGAGATATTGCCGAAGTGCGCCCGATAGAGGTAGATCTCAGCAGTGCTGCTCCGCAGCAGGAAGCCGAATAATGCGGCAGAGCCCCTTGCCCGCCCTCGCGCCGAGTCAATGTCAGGTAGTAAAATTACGCAGTTGCGATACATTTGTACGCGATCGGGGCATTACTATACTATTGTGCGCCTGCCCTTAACGCTAATACGAGTGGACTCATTCTCAGCCACAGAGATGACATTCGCCCTCTTTGCTACCAGCTGCCGCACCTGTTTTTTTAAAGCTCTGTCGTCCAGTTTGTCTGCTGGATGGCATTGTCGATAAGGCGCAGCTGCTTCGACATTTCATCAGTCTTTTTCTGAAGCGCCTTTACGTCAACGGCACTCATTATCTTTATCTCGCTGCGCGCCGCTCTGGGAATAGAGTGACTTGCTGTATCGATAAGGCTGCGGTAATGGCTTATCTTCAGCGTCAGCGTGTCCTTTTGTGCGATAAGCTCGGTAAGGCTCTTTCCGTCAACTACTGTTCTGCAATTTGCAAGATTTATATTAGTGATAAGCTCCTCAAGACGCGAGATGCATCCGTCAAGCTCCTTAAGCAGCTCCTCGGGGCTTTCGGCGGTCTGTTCGCCCTCCTGCACCAGCGCGTTGTTGCAGAGTCTTATGCGCAGCTGCTCTATCCTGCGGTTGAGATCCGCTCTTTCCTGTAATGCTTCTGCAAGCTTCATGTCCATTCTCCTTTTCAATAGAATACAGCTTCGCCGCACTGAGCATAAGCCCTGTGCGGCGCTGTGTTTACCTGTTGCGCTCCTTGATGGCACGCTCTATCTCTCGTCCTGCGTCACGCTTTGCGATATCCTCGCGCTTGTCGTGCAGCTTTTTACCCTTACAGAGTCCGACCTGCACCTTGACGCGTGAGTCTTTGAAATAAAGCGATATCGGGATAAGCGTATAACCGCCCTGCTTCACCTGTCCGAACAGCCTCATTATCTCCTTTTTGTGGAGCAGAAGCTTTCTCACGCGGTAGGGATCGCGGTTGAATATATTGCCCTTTTCATAGGGCGAGATGTGCATATTCTTGATGAAAGCCTCGCCGTCGTCGATAGAGATCCACGAGTCCTTGAGGTTGACGCCGCCCGCGCGGATGGATTTTACCTCCGTGCCAAACAGCTCTATGCCCGCCTCGAAGCTTTCAACTATAAAGTATTCATGCCGTGCCTTTCGGTTTTCGGCAATGGTCTTAGTGTTCATTGTGCCTCCAAGTGTGAAAAATGCTTATGCCATACCAACGCAGTATCTGAGTATCATTACCGCATCGTTGCCGCGCACCCAGCCGTCGCCGCTTACATCTGCGGCAAGCTTTGTTTCGTATGTGGTGAGTGCCTCATAGCCTACCATAGCGCGGAGTATCTCGCGAGGGTCAGCAGGAGTTACCCTGCCGTCGCCGTTGCAGTCACCGGGAACGATAACAACGTACTCGACACCGCTGTTGGGAACAGATACTCTCATGCCCGTCGCAAGCTTTGCGCCCTCAAGCGGCACCTTGCCGTCCGCTGTGCGTATCTCCAGAACACCGCCGTTCTGAAGACGTGTTCTGAAATCAGCCACCGTGAGCTTGGTCTTGAACTTTGTCATAACGGTCAGCTTCTCGTGGTCGATGTCAAGGCTTGACGATACAAGCTGGAAATTCTGCAGTACGGAGCTTATGTAGTAATCTCCGCCGCTGTCCACTGTAAAGGTAGCCCAGCCGTTGTTTACCACGACTTCCTTTACAAATTCGCTCTTCTTAGCGGAGGAATTCCACTTGTACAGATTGTAGATGCCCTTTGTATATACATCCGAAACATCCATCTTTACAAGCGCAGTTCCCGGGAACGCGTTTGTGTTTATAAAGGAGATTATCTTGTAGTCGCTCGCACTGCCTGCCTCCATACGCATCGAGGCTTCATTTGCAGACTCGCATACTATCTCGGGATTGAAATCAGCAGGAACAGTAACATCGTTTCCGTTGAAGCTAATGGTGTACTGGTTTCCGCCGCGTGTCGTGCCCTTTGCGGTTATCGTTTCGTCATCGCCGTAAATAGCCTCAAACACCCTCTTGGGTATCATGTCGGGCTGCTTTCTGTAAGATACCGTAAGCGCAAGCTGTGCACGCTGGAAATCCTTTATAGCTGTGTTTGCGGCGTAGATCGTGGTGTCCGCATCATCAACCGCGTTCTGTATAGCCTCTACCGCCGAAGCAAATGCCTCCCAGCTTGCAGTGGAGTACTCAAGCTCCTTATAGGTTTTTGCTACGGAGAGCAGGCTTGAAAGAGTCTTTTTCGTGTCCGAAGTAACACCAAGCACCAGCGAATCGATAGCCATGCGCAGACCGTCGAGAGCAGTTCTCAGCATATCCGTATCAGCCGCAGGATAGTCGAATATCGCCTGTGCCGTCTTGAGCGAAGCCTCATAGCTGGTCCAGGAGGATATGGTGTATTCGCCCTTGTCAAGCTCACCGCACTCGTCGATAAGCACCTCAAGCTGCTCGCGCAGTGTGGAGGGGCTGTTACCGTCAAGGAAATAGATCCTGAACTGACCGCTCGTGTTCTCGTTTTCGGTCAGAACATTAAGTCCCGCCGTTCCGGTAAGCACGCCCGTCTTTGTAACTATGCCGTTCTTGTCAACGAACTTTGAAAGCTCCATCTCGACCTTAACGTTCTTGTTGCAGTCGTCATCGGGATATTCAAGGTCATAAGTGGGCAGCTCGGGATCATAGAAAAACTCGGGAAGATCAGTGCCGTCACTCAGTTCAAGTGTTGACAGTATCCTGTCCTTTAATTCATTTTCGTTCACCTTGTCGCCGAGTATGTAGTAATACGCGGTCTTTGTGAGCTCTATCCTGCGCTGATCGTCAGTTCCGAGCAGGTTGTTGGAGATGTCCTTTACGTTTATATCAAGCGATACGAACCAGGACGGCGCCTTTACAAGGTAGTTGTTGCTTATATCCAGCGATACCAGCTTGTCGCAGTAGCTGAGATCGAGGTTCTGCACGTTGTCGATGCAAAGCAGGTTCTCTGAAAGATCAAGTGTACGCAGCCCGAACATATACTGCACAACAGGCGGTATACCCTCTATCTCAAGTCCGCTGAGATCGAGCGAGGATATCTTCTGCAGATCGCCGTATGTAAGGTCGTCATAATCCTTGCGCGCCGCTTTTTCTATCCTTTTTATTACATCCTCATTTATATCGTCGTCATCGTTGATCAGAAAGAGATCCCAATCAACATAGTCCTCTTTATCGACATTCGGACTGATAGCCGATGCTGCAATATTTACGAGCGGAATACTGGTAAGCGCAATACTGAGCGACAGCACCGCCGAAATGAGCCTTTTTGCGAAAGTCATCTTCATACTTCCTTTCCGAAAAATAATTATAACTCGATCAAACGGAGATAAACATATCTATACATTATTCAGTATACCATAAAATTCGGCTTTTTTCAATAAGAAAAAAGCTATTTAAGCGAAAAAAGAAAGGCTCTGTTTCGTCAAATTCAACAAAAGAGTGAGAAAAAATTGTTTAACTAAAAAGTAGACATTTCAGCGTGGTTGTGATATAATGATAACAAGGAAATTATATTTAGGAGGTATATTGCCATGGCTAAGAAAAAGCTGTTCGGAAATAATATAAAGCCGTCCTGCAAGTACTGTGCGCTCGGCACAGCAGGCGAGGGCGACAAGATCATGTGCTCAAAGTTCGGTCCCGTAAAGACATACGATGCTTGCAAAAAGTTTGAGTACTCACCTTTAAAGAGGATCCCCAAGAAGGAGCTGCAGCTGGCAAATTCCGCAGTAAACGATATCGACTTCTGATATCGCAAAAATGTACATAACAGGGCATCTTACAGCGGTGCCCTGTTTTTGTCGCACAAGGCTTGAAAAAGCTGACATAATATGCTAAAATCATATCATATAGAGCGAAAGGACACAACGGCAATGTATAAATACGAAACCCATCTGCATACAAAAGAAGGCAGCGCGTGCTCAAGCGCTGCGGCAGCCGATATGGCGAGGGCCCACAAGGAAATGGGCTATGACGGAATATTCGTCACCAACCACTTTTTCAACGGAAATACCTCTGTCCCCAGAGATCTCCCGTGGGAGGAGCGTGTAGATCGATACTGCGAGGGCTATGAGATAGCAAAAGCAGTGGGCGATGAGATAGGTCTGAAGGTGTTCTTCGGCATCGAGTTCTGCAAATACAATGCCGATTTTCTCATATATGGCATCGATAAGGAATGGATAAAGGCAAATGAGCAGCTTCTGATGCACGAGGACGAACGCAAGCTGTTCTCTACCATCAGAAACGAGCTCGGCGGCTTTATCGTGCACGCGCACCCGTTCCGCAGCGATCCTTATATCCACCACATCAGCCTCTACCCCTACGATGTTGACGCTGTCGAAGTGGTAAACGGCAGCCACGACCCGCGCAAGATGTACAACGAGCGTGCAAACCTTTATGCCGATATGTACGGGCTTTTAAAGACAGGCGGCTCGGACAGCCACCACCTGCACGCGCTTTTCGGAAGCGGCATATCCGTTCCCGAGCCTATAAACGAGCCCGCAGATTATCTGCATATGCTGCTTGAGGGCAGAGTAGTGCCGCTGCAGCGTACACTTCCCGTATAAACGGAGGACAAAAATGTTCAATATCCTCGTAGTGGACGACCACGCTCATATCCGCCGTCTTTATGAGTACACACTGGAAAAGAACGGCTACAAGCCTTTCACCGCCTCAAACGGCAGAGAGGCACTGGAGCTGCTGGAAACAGACCACATAGACCTTATCGTTCTGGACGTGATGATGCCCGAAATGGATGGATATACATTTCTGAGGACGCTGCGCGAGGGCGGCAGCGAGATCCCCGTGCTTGTCATAACCGCGCGCGACGGAGCAGAAGACGTGCGAAAGGCATTCACTCTCGGCACAGACGATTTCATGGTAAAGCCTGTTGACGAGATAGAGATGCTGCTGCGCATCAAGGCACTAATGCGCCGTGCCAAGATATCCGAGGAGAAAAAGATCGTTGTCGGAAGCACCGAGCTTATCTATGATTCGCTTGAAGTGCGCAGCGGCGGCGAGAGCGTGACGCTCCCGAAAAAGGAGTTTCAGATACTGTTCAAGCTGCTGTCATTCCCCGACAAGACCTTTACCCGCACAAATCTCATGGACGAGTTCTGGGAAATGGATTCCGACAGCGAGATACGCACCGTCGATGTTCACATCAACCGACTGCGAGAGAGATTCCGCGACAACAGCGATTTTGAGATAGTTACCGTGCGCGGTCTGGGATATAAGGCTACGCACAAGGTCAAGGCAGGCTGATATGGCAAGATCAAAGTACGAAAAACTGAAGCGTCGTAAAAAAAGACGCTATACAACGCGGCTTACATTCAAGCTGGCACTTATGGTACTGATCGTGTTCGCGATAGCCGAAGCACTGACATTTACTGGAGTCATTATCATCGGCTACCTCGGCGGCGGTACAAACGACACTGCCTCCATGATAGCATCGATAGGCGCAAGTATAGTAATAGGCGGTCTGCTGGCGATCATCGCAGGAAACATCGTGCTTCACCCGCTCGCAGAGCTTATCAAAGCAACGAAAAAGGTGACGCAGGGCGACTACACCGCGCATCTTGAAATGAGCTGGAAGGAAAAATACACCGTAGCGGAGCTTAATCAGCTCATCGCTATGTTCAACGAGATGACGGAGGAGCTGTCAAGAACAGAGATGTTCAGAAAGGACTTCATCGCGAATTTCTCGCATGAGTTCAAAACACCGCTCGCGTCCATCTGCGGATTTGCGCGGCAGCTGCACGAGGGCGGACTTACCCCCGAGCAGCAGAAAGAGTTTTCAAAGATAATCCTTGATGAGGCGGAATATCTTTCGGTGCTTTCTGCGAATACGCTGCTGCTCACAAACATGGAGAACCGCGATATAATCTCGGACCAGACAACATTTTCGCTGGACGAGCAGCTCAGAAACTGTATGCTGAAGCTTGAGCCGCGATGGTCGGAAAAGAATATCGATATCGACATGGACCTTGACGAAACAGAATTCTTCTGGAACGACCAGCTCCTGGCTCATGTATGGAACAATCTGTTCGACAATGCGGTGAAGTTCACGCCCGAAAACGGAAAGATAAGAGTAAAATGCCGCGAGGGCAGCGGAGTAATCACCGTGCGCGTACAGAACAGCGGCGATGGCATCCCCGACGACGCTCTGCCGCACATCTTCGAGAAATTCTATCAGGCAGACGCTTCTCACGCCACAAAGGGCAACGGTCTCGGACTTCCGCTCGTCAAAAGGGTGATCGACCTGTGCGGAGGACAGATAAGCGTCCACAGTGCCGCAGGAAAGGGCACGGAATTCACCGTTACACTGTATCAGGACAAGAACCGTCCGACAGATGCACTCAAGGAAAAACGCGAGACAATAAACAACTGAAACAGCCGTCCTGTCGGGCGGCTTTTTCGAAATAATAACTGCGAAAGAAACTATTATGAAACCAATAAACATCGCTATTACCGCCGCCAGCTTCAGCGGAAACAAGGGCGCTGCGGCAATGCTTCAAAGCTCTGTGAAACAGCTTAAGGCGCGCTATGGAGAAAGGCTGGATATCACGCTTATGTCCACCTACCCGAAAGCCGACCGTAAGCTCATCGCCGAAAGCCACGAAAAATACGACTTCATAAAAGTAGTAGGCGCAAAGCCCGAAAAGCTGCTTTTTCTCGCCTTTCCGCTTGCGGTGCTGTACAGCTTTATGCGCTTTATACCGCCGCTCGGGAAGCTGCTGAGAATGAACAAGATAATAAAAGCATATTCCGAGGCGGATATCGTGATAGACGAGGCAGGAATATCCTTTGTCGACAGCCGCGGCTTCATAATGAACACCTATGCGTTCGTTTGTGCTGCTGTGCCTATGCTGTGCGGAGTGCCTGTGGTGAAGTATTCGCAGGCGATAGGCCCGTTCAAAAAGTTCTGGAACAGATTCCTCGCAAAGTGGATACTCCCTAAGATGAAGCTTATCTGCGCTCGCGGTGAAATAACAAGACAGAACCTTGCCGATATAGGTATCACAGAAAACGTCAGGCTCTGCGCCGACGGAGCTTTCACAATGCCCGACAGCGAATATTGCTCCGCCGCCGTGGACGAGCTCTGCCGCTCCGACAGCTTTTACAGCAAGGATATCGTTGCTCTGTCGGTAAGCAGCGTTGTGGAAAAGAAATGCAACAAGCTCGGCATAGACTACAAGGGCTGCATGGCGAAATTCTGCGACAGGCTGACAGACCGTGGCTACAACGTTCTGATAATCGCCAATGCCGCGCGCGAGGGCAGCGACAAGCCGCGCAACAACGACCTTATGGTATGCTCGGCGGTGTATGAAGCCTGCTCCCATAAAGAAAAGGTCCGCTGGTATCCGCGCGAGATGACACCCGAGGAGATAAGAGAGCTTATCTCGCGTTGTAAGTGCCTTGTCGCGTCGCGATTTCATGCTATGATAGGCGCGCTGGAAAAGTGCGTCCCCGTGCTGCTCATCGGATGGAGCCACAAGTATAAAGAGGTGCTGGATATGTTCGGGCTGGGCGAATACGCCGCGGACTATTCTGAGCTTGAGATAGACTCGCTCTGCGCAAAATTCGACAGCTTTATCGCCGAAAACGACGCGATACGCAGGAAGATAGCCGAAAGGCTGCCCGAAGTAAAAGAAAGCTCACTCGACAACATCCGTTTCATTGCGGAGGAGATAGATAAGGTCGCAGCAAAGCCGAAAAAGGTGAAGCTGCTGGACATAAACTCTCCCGAAAAATACATCGGCGAGCATATAGCCTGCCGCATGGGCTATGCGGCGGATGAGAACATCCGCAAAAACGCAGCCTCGGGCGGAATGGTCACTGCGCTGCTGTGCCATCTGCTGGAAACAAAGCAGATAGACGGCGCATGGGTGACACGAAGCGAGATAAAGGACGGCAGGCTGTCCTACAAGACATTTATCGCCACCACAAAAGAGCAGCTTATGGAAAGCTCATCCTCCGTGTATATGTATATGCCGCTTTTAAAGCATGTGGATATGCTGCGCGAGTTTGACGGAAAGCTTGCCGTAGTGCTCGTGCCCTGTCAGATGAGAGCATTCTCCGCAATGCTTGAAAAAGACCCTGCACTAAAGGAAAAGATAGCTCTCAAAATAGGGCTTTATTGCAGCGGAAGCCATACCGAGGGCGCGACTCTGCTGCCACTTAAAAAGAAGAAGATAAGTCTGGACGGGGCAGTAAGATTGTATTACCGACGCGGTCACTGGCGCGGCACTTCGACCGTGCAATATGCCGACGGCAGCGAGAAGACCCTGTCCTATACAAAGACTATCTGTGCATACAAGAACGCGTACTATTTCAGCCGCGAAAGCTGCATGGTGTGTCAGGATCATTACTGCAATGCGGCAGATATCAGCTTCGGCGATATCTGGCTGAAAGAAATGAAAAAAGAGCCGATTAAGCATACAAGCTGCGTTATACGAAACGACAAGGCGCTCGCTATGCTTGAAAGCGCGGTAAATGCAGGTGCTGTCCATGCTAAACGCATCAGCGACACAAAAATGCTCCGCAGTCAGAAGCGTGCTCTTGTATTCAAATTCAACCTTGCCGCTGCGAAGCAGAAAATGTATGCAAAGCAAGGCAAAAACATCACGCTCGATACCTCGTCAAAATGCAAATGGAACCACCGTCTTGCGTGGAGATTAGGCTGGCGCAACATGAGATTCAGCGAGGAAAAGCTGAAAAAGCTTGAGAAGATACCGACATGGCTCGTGTATTATTATATGTGCTTTATACGCGTGCTTCTCAGCTTCTGAGGTGAACTATGAACAAAACGTCAAACAGCAATAGAATACTGACCGTCTGCAAGGCTGTTTTCGGCGTGCTTGCGGTAGGCTTCATTGTGTGGTATTTTGTGCAGAACTGGGATGAATTCAGTTCCACGCTCGCAAATGTCAATATCGGGATATTCGTGTTCTCGATGCTGTTCTACTTCGTCTACAAGCTGACCCTCGCATCGCTGTGGCACTATATCACAAAGATAAACGGATGCTCTATAAAGTACGAAAAGGCTGTGACGGGATACCTCTACTCCATCCTCGGAAAATATATCCCCGGCAAGGTGTTCATGCTGGCGGCAAGGCTCACCTACTACAAGGAGGAGGACGCGCCGCTGTCAAAAGTCACTGTATGCTTTTTTATCGAGAACGTCTGCACGCTGCTCGGCGCGGCGATGCTGTTTATCGTGTCGCTGTTCTTCTTCCCTAACGAGCTGCTGGAAAACTACAAATGGATAACGTTCCTGCTTATCGCGGTGTTCTTTGTCGTTATCCACCCGAAAATAATAAACCTCGTGCTTAAGCTTGTCGGAAAGATATTCAGAAAAAAGCTTGAGATACCTATGAAATACTCGCAGATGATAAAGGTCGTTTTACTTTTTATCGCAAACTGGCTCATCATCGGCACGGGATTTTACATCCTCGCAAAGTCCATCTGCCCTGCTCTTGAGCTGTCACAGCTCCTGTTCTGCGCAGGAATATGGGGAGTTTCAGCGATCATCGGTATACTCGCGATATTCGCACCGTCAGGCCTTGGCGTGCGCGAGGGTATCATCGTCGCCGGGCTTATGCTGATAATGCCGCAGAACGAAGCGGTCGTGATATCCGTAGTATCGCGCCTGTGGCAGACCATCCCCGAGCTTATACTGGTGCTCGGAGCGTTCGTTTATTCGCGTATAAGAAAGATGAGCAGAATAAAAACAAAAACGGAATAGCCCTTGCATTTTTCACACCAGTGTTGTATAATAGTGTTATTAAGTAACATTGGTAATATTGTTAAGTAAAATAGCTTGTAAAGTTAAGAAAGGATGCCTATATGAAAAAGCTTTTATCTGCTGTACTGGCAGCTACCATGCTGCTTTCGTTCGCAGGCTGCTCCGGAAGCACTACCGACGCAAGCGGCAGCACAACATCTGCGACAGACAGCGTCCCCGTAACAGACAACAGCTCCTCTGCCGATACAGGTGTGACTGCTCCCGGCGAGTCTGAGCTGCCTATCCTCTCAAATCCCGTAAAGATGACCGAGGAAGGCGATATCGATATGACCGTTGCGCTTCAGTATGAAACAGATTTCGATGCGCTGATAGAGTCGTTCAATGCAAAGGAGATAGACCCCTCAAAGCCTGTATCAGAAAATTCCAACGATGCTACGCTCGGTGTGTTCAACTACCTGCGCAGCATCTATGGCAAAAAGATACTCTCCGCACAGCAGATGATGGGCAACCAGTGCTATGAGGATATCGTATATTACAACGCCACAAACGACCTGCCTGCAATGAAGGGCTATGACTTTATCTTCTGCGTGGGTTCGTCTGTTAATGACAGCATGGTGGACGAGGCAATCGAATGGTATAAGGAGAGCGGCGGACTTGCGTGCTTTACATGGCACTGGAACGTTCCCCGTGATATAGACGACCCCAACAGCGGCACAGCGTTCTATCAGGAGGATATCATCAACTGGAGCCCGCTCAACGCCGTGACCCCCGGAACAAAGGAATACGAACAGGTCATCCATGACATCGATGTCGTAGCCTCCCATATCCAGCGCATGGAGAGCGAGGGCATGACCATCATCTTCCGTCCCCTGCACGAAGCCAGCGGAAAGTGGTTCTGGTGGGGCGTTATGGATAAGGATTATGTAAACAACGAAATATTCCAGAAGCTGTGGTACATGATCTATGACAGAATGGAAAACTACCACAAGCTCACAAACATCATCTGGGCTTGGAACGGACAGTCTAAGTTCTGCGCCGTGCACCCCAACTCCTACGACATCGTCGGCATAGACTACTACGCTAACGAGGAGAACCACACCGCCTGCGAGAGCCAGTATAAGAGCACCGCATCCTATAACGAGGACTGCTACAAGAAGTACCTCGGCGAGGATTACGAGCTGAACGAGGAGCCTTACACAGGCAAGATGCTTGCCATGACCGAGTGCGGATACATCCCCGATCCCCAGCAGTGCGTAGATACAGGCTGTATGTGGCTGTACTACATGATCTGGAACGGCGACTTCGTATATGAGGCAAGCGGCGGCTCGCCCATAACAAGCATCGACGGCACTCCCAGACCCAACACCGAGCGCATGACCAACGAAATGCTGGTGGAGTACTTCGGAAACGATGCGATGATAACCTATCGCGATCTGCCCGCCGAGTACCTTGAGGGCAAGGATATCCCCCAGAGCCTCAAGACATGGGAATATTTCAAGATGGAATGATAAAATTATCCCCGAGAGCTTTCTCGGGGATTTTTTCGGTAACATTTCAGTGTCCTGAGTTGTCTTATTTACAGAAGCGCTTCAACACAAAGGGAGGTGACGCAGTGGAAGAAAAAGAGCTTGAACGATATATCGAGCTTTTCCGCGGCACTGTATACAGGCTGGCGTTCAGCTGGCTCAAAAACCGCGAGGATGCCGAGGATATCTCGCAGGACGCTTTTCTTAAGCTCTACACCTCAAAGGAAAGCTTCGCCTGCGACGAAAATGTAAAGGCATGGCTGATACGCGTCACCGTAAACCTGTGCAAAAACCTGCTGAAATCCTTGTGGCGGAAAACCCGCGTCGAAAGCTTCGCTGAGGAGATCTCACCGCCGCCCGACGAGCTGCACATCGACGAATATATCGCAAGGCTGAAGCCCGAATATTCCTCTGTGCTGTACCTTTTCTACTAC
Organism: Oscillospiraceae bacterium; assembly: GCA_045539055.1. Taxonomy (GTDB): domain Bacteria; phylum Bacillota; class Clostridia; order Oscillospirales; family Ruminococcaceae; genus CAG-115. Next base: position 16,942 of record JAZQEQ010000125.1, read on the forward strand.
GAGGGCTACTCCGTCAAGGAGATAGCCGAGATATGCAGGCTTACTTCCGTCGCCGTGAGGACAAGGCTCTCAAGGGGACGCGACAAGCTTAAGGAAATGCTCTTGAAGGAGGACACTTTATGAACAAGGAGATAAACAGCTTTTACGAAAGGATAACTCCCGAAAGCAGCAACGAGGAGTTTATGAACACGATACTCAGAAAGGCTGAAAAAATGAACACTGAAAAGAAAAAGATAAGCTTTAAAAAGCCGATGCTCGCTATCGGCGCGGCAGCAGCGGCAGCAACTGTCGGAATTACCGCCGGCGCAGCAACAGGACTTTTCAACTTCGATGGTATATTCGGCAATGTCATCACCGCCGAAAGTGAAGCAGACGCAGACCTGCTGGTGTCCGAGGCGCTGGATTTCAGCTTCGTTACATCGGACGAGGACTATATAATCATTCCGCGCGGCGTGACAGGCACAGAGTGCAGCTTTATGGCCTCCTTTGAGGTAGCACGCGCAGACGGCAAGCCTGTATCTGACTACCTGCTGTATAAGCCCACAGAATCGAGGTTCTGGTCCACACATAACTTCGGCGCAGTGATACCCGTCGAGGAAAGAGTGGAATACGGCGCAGCCATGGACGAGATGAGCTTCACCATCAACGACGAAGGAAACATAGACGTGATAGTTGGCATGACCTACTCCACCGATATCGTCGGCAGAACTATCAGAATGAACTTTGCCGATCTTTATGAGTATAACAAGGTCCTGCTGTTCACAGAAGAGAATGATCTTTACGCAGATTTTGCAACAGAGGATAAGCACTTCATGCCGTTTTATGATATGGAGTCAGGTGCCGTCTACGACGCGGATTTCTTCCGCCCAAACCTGGAAGAAATTGCCGATATCGACACGAGCGATATCGTACTGCATGAGCTTGACTGGCAGGTCGAGTTCGTATATGAGCCCTCCGAGAACGCTGTATACTCGCTGACAGGCACAGACCTCAGCCAGGGCTTCACCGAAACCGTGGTGATCCTCAACGATGTATACGAGATACCCTGCACGATGGAGGATATCGAGATCAGCAGCATCAATACTATGATAACCTACCGCCCCGCTGAAGAATACAGCGAGATCGGCACACAGATGGATCACGAGATATTCCTCATCACAAAGGACGGCAAGCAGATAAAAACACAGTTTGAATTCGGAAGCAGCAGAGAGCTGCCCGACGGCGGCTACGGCTTCCTGCTCACCGCAAAGAACGTTGACGACAACGGCAACAGAATTGCAGTTGACCTGTCCGAGATCACCGCTCTCTCAGTAAACGGAATCATATATCCCCTCGGATAAATCCCCTATAAAACGCACCCTTAAAAATCAAGGGTGCGTTTTTGTATAATGTAACAAAAATATTAGTACATCTTGACGAAATAAGGGAGAAATGATAAAATATACATAAGGTTTTTTGCCGCGGCTGTGGCAGATTGGAGGTAATGTATGCTCAATCATGAAATTTGCGCAGAGCTGTCTGTGGTAGGACTCAACTGCTCGGAAATGATAAACAAATTCATGGACAGCGAAGAAATGTTTCTGAAGTATTTCAAGAAGTTCTTCGAGGCTGCCGACAGCGTTGTCGAGGAGCTTTTTGCCGCTATCCAGTCAGGAGATCATTCCGCTATCGAAAACAGAGCTCACGCGCTTAAAGGTCTGTCGGGAAATATCGGACTTTACGGAGTATATGACCCCGCAAAAAATATCGTGGACGAGATAAGAGCAAATAACTTCGGCGGCTACAAATGGCACTTCGACAAGCTTCAGGCCGCATACAAAAAAGCCAAGGCTGTCGCTCAGAAGCTGTAAGCATCATCCGCAGTTTATAAACGTATAATTAGATATTTATAGCAGCTTGCTGCCTTAAATAAAATCAAAAGAAAGACGAGGTATTTTCCATCATGCCACAAGATATCATCAATATCCTTATCCCTGTCGGCATAGCTCTCGCGATCATCATCTTCATGTTCGCTGCAGGCTACCGCAAGGCTCCGCCCGATAAGGCTTACATCATAAGCGGTCTGCGCAAGAAGCCCAAGATCGCTATCGGTAAGGCAACAGTAAAGCTGCCTTTCTTCGAGCGCTGCGACGTGCTTGAGCTTGCTCTGATGTCCGTTGACGTAAAGACAGCACAGGCAGTTCCCACCGCCGACTACATCAACATCTCCGTTGACGCAGTAGTAAACGTAAAGATCTCCCCCGAGCCTGATATCATTCTGAGAGCTCAGCAGAACTTCCTTAACAAGGACGTAAACTACATAACCAAGGTTGCCCGCGAGGTACTCGAAGGTAACATGCGTGAGATCGTTGGTCAGATGCGCCTTGAAGAGATGGTCTCCAACCGTCAGGCATTCGCTGACAAGGTAAAGATGAACGCAGACCCCGACCTCCGCGCTATGGGTCTTGAGATCGTATCCTTCAACGTACAGAACTTCGTTGACGACAACGGTATCATCAATGACATGGGTATAGATAACACCATGCAGATCAAGAAAAAGGCTGCTATCTCCAAGGCTGAAGCTGAAAGAGATATCAAGATCGCACAGGCTGAGGCTAACCGCAAGGCTAACGATGCGCGTGTAGACTCCGAAACTGCTATTGCAGAGCGCGAGAACGAGCTTGCTATCAAGCAGGCTGAGCTGAAGAAGTCGGATCGTAGCCATGTCGTTCTGTGAGCCAAGGAGTTGTTATCAGGT
>JAZQEQ010000126.1:0-5795 GCA_045539055.1 Oscillospiraceae bacterium
CAACGCAGGATATCTGCGACCTCGGTGCAGTGAGGCCCGATAAGTCGAGCTTTCACAGCGCTTCACAGGCGGAGTTCTCTCGCTTTGTTTCGGGGGCTGAGTATGTCTGTGGCCACAATATCATCGGCTTTGATCTGAAGTATGTCGGCAGACTCATCACAGGCTCGTACACTTCCATCGACACATTGTATCTTTCGCCGCTGCTGTTTCCAAACAGACCTTATCACAAGCTGCTGAAAGACGATAAACTTCAAACGGAGGAGCTCAACAATCCGCTCAACGACTCTATCAAGGCTATGGAGCTGTTTTATGATGAGGTAGACGCTTTCCGCAGACTGCCTAAGGCCATGCGGAGGATATTCTGCGCCCTTTTATCGGATAAGTATGAGTATTCGGGCTTCTTCAAGTTCATAGGCATGAACGGCGATTACAACGCCGAAAAACTGATCAGAAAACATTTTACGGGTGAGCTCTGCGAAAATGCAGAGCTTTCTTTGCTTATATCAAACCGTCCCGTTGAGCTTGCATACTGCCTTGCGCTGATAAATACGGGCGACCGTCAGTCGATAATACCGCAGTGGGTGCATAGGAATTTTCCTGCGGTGGAGCAGGTCATGCGCCAGCTGCGAAGCAATCCCTGCGGAAAGTGTGATTATTGCAGATCTGCACTTGATCTGAGAGCGCAGCTGAAGTCTTATTTCGGCTATGATAACTTTCGAAGCTACGACGGAGAGCCGTTACAGGAAAAGGCGGCGACTGCGGCTGTGGAGAATAAATCGCTCATTGCTGTGTTCCCTACGGGCGGCGGTAAATCCGTGACTTTCCAGCTTCCTGCGCTTATGGCAGGGGAGGCTTGCAGAGGTCTTACGGTGGTTATCTCGCCGCTTCAATCGCTCATGAAAGATCAGGTTGATAACCTTGCTAAAAAGGGAATTGCCGACGCAGTGACGATAAACGGAATGTTAGACCCTATCGAGCGTGCGCAGGCATTTGAGAATGTATCGAGCGGACTTGCTTCTCTTCTGTATATCTCGCCCGAATCTCTGCGTTCAAAGAGCATCGAAAAGCTGCTTCTGGGACGGCATATCTCACGCTTCGTTATAGACGAGGCTCACTGTTTCTCTGCATGGGGACAGGATTTTCGTGTGGATTACCTCTACATAGGCGATTTTATCAGAGAGCTTCAGGAAAAGAAAAACCTGAACTATACCATTCCCGTATCCTGCTTTACCGCTACCGCAAAGCAGAAAGTTATCTCGGATATCCGTGACTATTTCCAGAGAAAATTAGGGCTTACTCTCGATGTTTACGCAACGGGAGCGGCTCGTCATAACCTGCGTTATGAGGTCATTTACAAGGATAACGACGAGGAGAAATACCTCGCTCTGCGTAACCTTATCGAGCAGAAAAACTGCCCGACTATCGTGTATGTGTCAAAGGTAAAGAGAACTTATGAGCTTGCGAATAAGCTTTGCGCCGACGGATTTTCCGCACTTCCTTACAACGGTAAAATGGAGAGCAGTCAGAAGATAGAGAATCAGGAAAAGTTCATGCGTGACGAGGTGAAGATAATCGTAGCCACCTCGGCTTTTGGCATGGGCGTGGATAAATCCGATGTAAAGCTGGTCGTGCATTTCGATATCTCCGCTTCGCTGGAGGATTATGTTCAGGAGGCTGGCAGAGCAGGCAGAGATGAAAACATAGATGCAGAATGCTATGTACTATACAAGGACGATGATCTTGACGGACATTTCATGATGCTAAACCAAAGCAAGCTGTCCATCAAGGAGATAAATCAGATATGGAAAGCGATTAAGGATAACTCCCGATTCCGTCCGAAGTTTACTCGTTCAGCATTGGAGCTTGCCCGTGACGCAGGCTGGAATGATTCTCAGGACGATATCGAGACCCGTGTACGCAACGCAGTAAACGCTCTGGAGACCGCAGGTTATGTGAAGCGCGGAAAGAATATGCCGAGGGTGTTTGCGTCCAGTATCAATGTGAAGTCCATTATCGAGGCTAACGAGATAATAAATAAGTCCCACAGGCTTGATGATAATCAGAAAATGTCCGCTTCAAGGATAATCAAATCCATGATATCTGCACGCAGCATCGCAGAGGCAGGAAACGCTGACGCAGACAGCCGAATTGATTATATTTCGGATACATTGGGTATTCCTATGGACGAGGTCATTTATTGCGTTGACGTTATGCGGCAGGAGGGGCTTCTTGCCAATGCGGAGGATATGACCGCATATATCCGTAAAGGAGATACACAGAATAAGTCGGCTCGAGTGCTGAGCAGATATGCAAAGCTCGAGAGCTTTCTGCTGTCCGATATCTCGGAGGAGGGCCACAGTTACAGCCTTAAAGAGCTGAACGAGGACGCAGAAATAAACGGTATAGCAGGAACTTCCGTAAAGGCTATCAAAACTCTGCTGTATTTCTGGACTATCAAAAACTACATCGAAAAGCACCACGATTCAACGGAAAAGGACACTCCGATATGCCCGTGCTATACCATTTCCGAGCTTAAAGCAAAGGCGGAAAAGCGCCATGCTATCTGTGAAAAGGTACTGGAATATCTGTATCAGTCCGCCAAGGAACAGACCTCATCGGAGAAAGATGAGGTTATGGTGGAGTTCTCTGCACTGAAACTGCTTGAATATTGCAGTGATAACCTCAGGCTTGTCATGAGCGCAGAGATCACAATGGACGAGGTGAAAGAGGCTCTGCTGTATCTCTCGAAGATAGGCGCTATCAATATTGAGGGCGGCTTTCTTGTGCTGTATAACGGTATGGAGATAACCCGTCTGGAGCTTAACAACAATATCCGCTACAAGGTGGAGGACTACCGACAGCTTGACGACTACTACAAGCAGAAGATACAGCAGATACATATCGTAGGCGAATATGCAAACATGATGGTGCGTGATTATGACGCAGCCATGCAGTTCGTGAGTGATTATTTCGGCATGGACTATAAGAAGTTCATTGCGCAGTATTTTAAGGGTGAGCGTGGAGTGCAGATAGAGCGCAACATCACTCCTGCAAGGCATAAGATGATATTTGACGGACTTTCCGACAAACAGCGTGAGATAATCGACGATAACGAATCAAAATACATCGTTGTCACCGCAGGCCCGGGCAGCGGCAAGACGATGGTGCTTGTGAGAAAGCTTGCTTCCCTCTATCAGATGGAGGACACCAAGCACGAGCAGCTGCTGATGGTGACTTTCTCTCGTGCGGCGGCGACCGAGTTCAGAGTAAGATTACAGGAGCTGTTAAAGGGTGCGGCTCGCTATGTGGAGATAAAGACGTTCCATTCCTATTGCTTCGATCTTCTCGGAAAGATAGGCAGCCTTGAAAATTCCGACAAGGTGGTTGAGGAAGCTACCGCAAGGATAATCAGCGGCGAGGTCGAACAGGGGCAGATAACCAAGACTGTCGTTGTTATCGACGAGGCTCAGGATATGGATAAAAATGAGTTTGCTCTTGTAAAGGCACTTATGGAGCGAAACGAAGATATGCGTGTTATAGCTGTCGGAGATGACGACCAGAACATCTATCAGTTCAGAGGATCGGATTCAAAGCACCTTGCTTCGCTTATCACGGAGTACGGCGCAAAGCAGTACAGCATGACGGATAACTACCGTAGCAGCCGCAGGATAGTGGCGCTTGCAAATGCCTTTGCCGAGCGTATCTCGGTGCGCCTGAAATCAGAGCCTATCCGTGCCGTAAGCGAGGAAGAGGGCATAGTTCAGCTCACTCGCCATACGGGAAGAAACCTTGAAATTCCCGCCGTTGACTGTATTCAGAGAACATGGAACAGCGGTACAGCGGCGGTGCTGACTTCTATCAATGATGAAGCTCTGCGGGTTATGGGACTGCTTATAAAGCGTGGAATACGGGCGAAGCTCATTCAGAGCTTGAAAGATTTCAAGCTGAATACGCTGGCGGAAGTGAAATACTTTGTCAAGATGATAAGCGTGGACAACGATACTCCCACCATTCCCAAAGAACAATGGGAGAGGGCAAAGGAGCAGACAAAGGCATATTTTGACCGCAGCGAGTGCCTTGAAAATGTGATGAATATGATATCTGCATTTGAGGCGACATGCGGAAACTCCATATATCGCAGCGATTTTGAGAGCTTTGTTTATGAATCGAAATACGAGGATTTTTACAGCGATGATGTGGGCGTTGTCACCGTGTCCACCATACACAAGGCAAAGGGCAGGGAGTTCGACAATGTGTATATGCTGCTGAGCGGTGCAGACAGCTCGACTGATGAAAGAAAAAGAGTGCTGTATGTGGGAATGACGAGAGCGAAAAAGGCTCTGTATATCCACTGCAACAACGGCATTTTTGATGGCATAGATATAGAGGGCATGGAACACTCCTCCGACAACACGACCTATCCCGAACCCGAGGAGATCGTGCTGCAGCTCGGTCATCGCGATGTGGTGCTGGGAGATTTCAAGGGCAAGAAGCCTGTGGTGTTCTCATTGCAGAGTGGGGACAAGATAACGCTCTCAAATAACGCGCTGTGGACGATGTATGAGGGCAAGCTGACAAAGCTTGCGTCGCTCTCCAAAAACGCTAAAACAGATGTGGCTGAGCTCTTGACGAAGGGGTATTCACCGCAGATGGCAAAGGTCAGGTTCATCGTTGACTGGCACGAAAAGGATACCGATGTTTCGGCAGCAGTGGTTTTGGCGGATGTGTATTTTAGGAAATGATTTTAGGCGGTTTTGTTATTTGCAACTGTCTTGATATTAATGTTAATTTCTAATATAATATTTATAAATTTAGTTATGGAGGTATATCATGGATAAGACTGTAATAGTGGATACTGAGATTAACAACATTATCTCTGGTACTGAGAGATTTTTTGGAAATGCTGTTACTAAAGAAATGGCATTTAATTATTTGACGCTATGGTACTTTTATTTGTGCAATGAAATGAAATATAAGTATAATGACATTTCACTTGAAAATGTAGATTACAGGCAACTGCAACCATATATTACAGATGGTGCAAATGATGGTGGAATTGATTATGTATATTTTGATGATGATTCTACCCCAAAAGTGGTTGTTGTTCAATCTAAGTATAAGAACAATGGTGAAAGTATTGATTATAATACTATTATATCTGAGCTTAATAAAATGAGCGATACAATTAACAATTTTGTTAAGTGTAATTCAGGTGGCTATAATTCTAATCTTCAGCGTGAATTACAAAATGCGTTGGATTCTTTGCCCGATTCTCAAAGCACAAATGTTGAGTACATAATTTTTACTAATTCTGATTTAGATGTAGAAAAAGTTATGAGAAAAATAGAAAGATCAGAAAATCCAAGTCTTACACGTGAATCGGTGACAATTTACAAGTATTGTGATATAGAATCCAAAATTATCACTGAATTGGAAGAAATTCCAACTGTTAGTGAAGCAAAGATCAAAATTGATAGAGCAAAAAATATGCTTACATACCGTACAGATAAAGTGTGGGGAATTATGGTTAATGTGTCATCACATTCAATCAAGAAATTGTTTAATAAATATAAAGATAGTGGTTTGTTTGACTTAAATATTCGAAGATTTATTAAGAATAAATTGGTTGATAAAGGTATAAATGATTCCTTGCAAAAGGCAAGAGAGGATTTTTGGTTTTTGAACAATGGTATAATTATTGCTTGTAAAAATTTCGATCCGGACGGGGATACTGTTAATCTTTGGGATTTTTCAATTGTTAATGGTGGACAAACTACCGTTTCACTTGCTGTTGC
>JAZQEQ010000127.1:0-17324 GCA_045539055.1 Oscillospiraceae bacterium
GAGAGCGAAGCTTTCATCCGCGAAAAGCTTAAGCTCTACCCCGACAACGCCGAGCTTACTTATCAGCTTGCTTATGCGCTGTCACAGCAAACTGCCAACAATGATGAGCAGATACAAGCAATCAACAACGAAACAGAAATGCTCTGCAAACGTGCCATACAACTTGACAACGGCAGCTGGATAACCCACGCTGCAAAGCAAATGCTGTGCCTTAACTATAACAAGCAAGGGCTGCGTGAAAAAGCAATGGAAATCGCCGAGAGCATGCCGACGTGGTGGGTAAGCCGTGAATTCCTTTTGCAGTACGTTGCGCCTATGGAAGAGGCGGCATCACAAAGACAATACAATCTGGTTGCACTCATGGATATGATGATACTACATCTTCATAAGATCGCGCGTGATATGCCAAGTGACGAGCAGAGTATTGCCGTACTTGACAAGGCAGTGGCTCTTGCCGATCTTATAGCAGGCGATGACATGAAATATCACCATGAACGCATTTGCAAATGCCATCTGTGGCGCGCAAGATACTTCATGCGCATGAACGATAAGGACAGTGCTTTTGACGCGCTGGAAAAGGCACTATATCATGTAATCGAATTTGAGAGCCGACCCGAATGTTCAAAGTACGAAGCATTCTGGCTATGGCGTATCGAAGACGTGCGCGCAAATGAGAAGAAGGACGCTCCCGAAAACCTGTACGAGCATCTGCTAAGAAAGCTTAGCGAGCCTGTATTTACGGAGCTTCGCTCAGATAAGCGCTTCAAACAACTGACTGATAAGATCAAACAATATATCGCAGAATAAACCAAAAGGTTACCGCTTTGATACGGTAACCTTTGTTTTTATACGGGATTATTCTTAATGAACTCCTCAAGCAGATCTGCTGCGTATCTGCAAAGCTCCGCGCAAGGGCGCTTTTTGTAGTACTCCGAGGTACGTGCTTCAGGGACAGCCGATTTCTCAGCCTGCTGAAGTCCGAGCAGCTCACGGCAGATTATACTGCCATTTTCCTCACGGAATCTATCCGCAAGAGCGCGTATCTTTTCGTAAAGCTCAGCTTTGGTTTCGGTGTCTTCGGGATCATTATATCCGTATATCATACTAGCAGCCATAGTCAAACCGGTAAAAGTACCGCAGACCTCGCGCATTCTTCCAATACCACCGCCAAATCCCGAAGCTAATTTTAAGGCAGTTTCAAAATCTACGCCAAGTTCCTCTGCAAACGCTCCGAACACTGCCTGAGAGCAGTTGTAGCCTTCTTTGAAAAGCTCGTATGCTTTGTCGCCCTTTACACTCATTTGCAGAAATCCTCAACAGCATCAGCAATAGGGTCAGCAGCCTCGGACTCGAAAAGCTCGATAAGTCCACCGTCAACCTGCTTTGCAAGCTCTGTATCGATAGGCAGCTTTGCAAGTACCTTTAAACCGTACTTTTCAGCAACCTCGTCAATGTGGCTCTCGCCAAAGATGTTAAGCTTCTTGCCACAATCGGGACAAACAGCATAGCTCATGTTCTCAACAAGACCGATTATCGGGATATTCATCATCTCAGCCATCTTCACAGCCTTGCCAACGATCATGGAAACAAGCTCCTGGGGAGAAGTTACAACGATGATACCATCAATAGGCAGACTCTGGAACACTGTAAGCGGAACATCGCCTGTTCCGGGAGGCATGTCAACGAACATATAATCAACATCGTCCCATACGACATCAGTCCAGAACTGCTTTACTGTGCCTGCTATAACAGGGCCACGCCATACAACGGGATCTGTTTCATTTTCAAGCAGAAGATTTATAGACATTACCTTTGTTCCCTTTTTGGAAACAACGGGATATATCTCATTAGCATTTCCCTTAGCTCTTTCATGAATACCGAAAGCCTTAGGGATAGAGGGGCCTGTGATATCAGCATCAAGAACAGCTGTATTGAAGCCGCGGCGATTCATAAGGACAGCTGACATGGAAGTAACCATTGACTTACCAACGCCACCCTTGCCGCTTACAACGGCGATCACTTTCTTGATATTGCTCAGCTCATGAGGCTTTTCAACAAGGCTCTCAGGCTTACGCGAGGAGCAGTTTGCAGAACAGCTGCTGCAATCGTGTGTACATTCACTCATTTTATTTATTTCCTTTCTTTGCCCGAGCGGGCGGGTTTATTTTAAACGGTCTCCCGTTTTATTGGCATTTTAACAGTAATTTACTGCGTACATAAGCGCATATCTGTTCTGCGCAAGAAGATTGTCTGAAAGCTTGTGATACTCAGGCAGAATGTTCATCTGATGTGCAACTGCGGCAGGAGAATCATTCCAGCTGCCCATTGCGCCGAAAACATCGGAGATATCAGCAGCAAGATACAAACGCAGTTTATTTCCTTCAAGATCAGGAACAAGCTCCTTCATGGGTATCTCAGGTAGCTCACCACCATCAAGAACAGCGTAACCTTTTGCGAAATTATCAGCAAACTGCTCAAATCCCAGTTTTTCGGCGAGCTCTCTCAGATCATTAAGAACCACCTTGAACTCAAGTGTATTGTCCTTGAAAGTTGGTGATTCGGAAGGAGCATTTGCCATTATCTCCTCCGTCACGATAACGTTCCATGCTTTTTTAGCCTTGTCAAGCTCCCAGTGCGGTACAAAGCGCGATGTAGTACCGTCGGAAAAACGTGTAAATATCGTGCAGCCACAGGAATTTACAAAGCCAAGATTTCTTCTGTTAGGAACAGAGCAAGGCATTATGAGAAAGATCTCATTGACACCGTATTCTTCAAGCTTCTTGTACCAGAGCTTAGGGTTAGGCACTGTAATACCTGCCTTATCTCTTGCCGCGAAAACAAAAGATATCCTGTTCTCATAGGGAGCATTGTTAAATTCAAACTCCGCACCCTTTAATGCTTTTCTTGCCGCTACTGTAAGGCGGCAGGCAAATCCAACTTCACCGTTCATTTTATGTCTCCTTTTGGGGCAGGATAACATCCCTGCACCATGTATTTAGTTCCTCATAGACAGAGGAAAAATTATCAACCCTCAATGTTCAATAACCTAAGCACTGCATCGGATATATTGTCAAATCCGCTTAAAGTGCCGTAGTTCATTGGTGTTATCGAGCTTCCGTATATCAATAACGGAATATACTCGCGAGTGTGATCTGTACCTGTATGACAAGGATCACATCCGTGATCTGCTGTTATCATAAGCACATCATCAGACTTCATTTCAGCCATAAAACCGCCTAGCCACTTATCAAAACCGTTAAGTGCTTCTGCATAACCGACTGCATCGCGTCTGTGACCGAAGCTCATATCGAAATCGACAAGATTTGTAAAGCACAGACCATTGAAATCCTTTTTCTGATACTCCGATGTAATCTTCATATCAGCATCATTACCAATAGTTCTGTCCTGCTCTGTCAATCCCTTACCAGCGAAGATATCGTATATCTTACCGACACCTATAACATCCTTGCCTGACGCTTTCAGCTTATCAAGCAGAGTATCCTTAGGCGGCACAAGCGAAAAGTCATGTCTGCGTGAAGTACGCGAATATGGATGCTCACCCTCAAAAGGACGCGCAATAACTCTGCCGACAGCATTATCACCGACAAGAATCTCACGAGCTATCTCGCAATATCTGTAAAGCTCATCAACAGGAACAACGCTCTCATGCGCCGCTATCTGGAAAACACTGTCCGCAGAGGTGTAGACGATAAGTGCGCCTGTTTCGACGTGCTCTTGTCCGTAATCTGCAATGACCTTTGTGCCTGAGTAGGGCTTGTTGCAAAGCACTTTTCTGCCTGTCGCCTTTTTAAATCTCCCGATCAATTCTTCAGGAAATCCGTCGGGAAAAGTCGGAAACGGCTTTTCCGAAATGAGTCCCGCGATCTCCCAATGCCCCGTTGTGGTGTCTTTACCCTTTGACTTCTCCGAAAGACGCATAAAAGCCGCCTCAGGCTCGTCGCATCCATCGGTATAATCAACACCATCGATATTAAACAGACCCAACCGCTTCATATTAGGGACATCAAGCTTTCCCGTATTGAAGCAGGAACGGAGCGTATTTGTTCCAGTATCTCCGAAATCTGCAGCGTCCGGCATTGCGCCGATACCGCAGCTGTCAAGAACGATAAGAAAAACTCTCTCAGCCATTTTTAATAGTCTCCAATGCTCTCGCCCTGAAGCAGGAGCTTTACCGCCGAACTTGTACCGATTCGCTCACAGCCTTCGGACAGGAACAGCTCCAGATCTGCCTTTGTCTTTACACCGCCGGCAGCTTTCATCCTGACATCCTTATTTATGTGCTGTCTGAATAATATGATATCCTCGATCCTGGCACCGTCAGTACCGAAACCTGTGGAAGTCTTTATATAATCAGCACCTGCACGGTTTATGCACTCACAGACCGCTATCTTTTCTTCTTCAGTAAGATAGCAGGTCTCAACGATGACCTTTAATATCTTATCGCCGCAGGAAAGCTTGACCTCAGCAATTTCAGCCTCTACCCTGTTAAAATCACCGTTCTTTACATCACAGAGGTTTATGACCATATCTATCTCATCTGCACCGTTGAGAACAGCGTTGGTTGCCTCAAAGCACTTGACCGCAGTCGTTGAATATCCGAGAGGAAATCCTATCACAGTGCAGATATTGAGCTTGGGATATTTCTCGCGAACATGCTTTACATAGCAGGCAGGTATACACACGGAAGCAGTATTGTAACGTATTGCTTCCTCACACAGCTTTTCGATCTCATCACAGGTAGATGTAGGTCGAAGCAAGGTGTGATCGATATGAGTAAAAATCGAACTATTATCCATAAAATGCCTCTCTTAAATAAATCTGAAGCTCTTTAACGAGATCATTCCCGATGTAGTAATACGAAGCCTGCCGATACCTGTAAGCTGATTAACACTGGCTGATACAGCTCTGAACTCGGTAAGGCTGCCTGTGGGAGGAACCTCGCACTCGGCAACAACAGCACCCGTTGGCTCATATACAAATGTAAGCTTTGCGAGGCCTCCGGGATTGGATGCTGTGACCTCTACTGCATGGAATGGCTTGAAAACACATCCGTCAAAGCACATATGGCTCTGCCAGTCGTTCATCAGCGCATATTCCTCAAGATCATCATCAGCGAGATACTCGACTCCGATATAATCCACGCAGTCAACAGCAGGAATAGATGCGGTCATGTCGATACCCTCGTATTCAGTTGCTACTACATGAATATCGATATTCCTGCGGATATCAGCCGAGGACGAACCTACCAGGATCTCGTACTCACCGCTGAACACATCGTAGTCACGGATATTGCCATCCCATATTGCCAGATCGTCTACATCAAATTCCAGCGTTACCCTGACAGCATCCCCCTTCTGCACGAACACACGCGAGAAAGCCTTGAGCTGCTTTATCGGCATGGGCATAGGAAGCTTGGGATAAGAAATGTACAGCTGAACTACTTCCTCGCTGTCATAGCCGCCGATATTCTCAAGATCAAAAGATACACTGATCTTCTCGCCTCGAACATACGAGCGCTTGTCAAGCTTCAGTGCTCCATATCTGAAAGCGGTATAGCTAAGACCATATCCGAAAGGATACAGCGGCTCACCGTCATAATACAGATACGTTGATTTTGTGCGGATTATATTATAATCATGTATATCACAAAGCTCGTTTTCAGATCGATACCATGTTACGGGACATCTGCCCGCGGGTGATACCTTTCCGAATAAGACATCAGTTACTGCCTTGCCCATTGCGGGCCCTGCATGAGTGGTGTGCAAGATCGAACTTGCATTGTCATTTTTAATTGCATACGGATAGCCCGAAACCATAAACAGTACAGCATCAGGATTGACACTGAGCACCTTGTCAAGAATACGCTGCTGCTTTTCAGGCAGATCAAGATGCTTTCTGTCCATCGTTTCTCTGGCATTGATGAGCGGATTATTTCCGCAGAAATAAACAACATTATGAGCTTCAGTAGCAACTCTTTGTACTCTCTGCAGGCCACTTGAGAAGACCTCAACATGGATATATGAGTTCTTACTCGGTTTTAACGCAGTTGTCACCGAAAGCTGTGACTTGGAATTGATCTCGAGGTAACGGTCCTGCCAGTTTTTAAACAGGTGATCGGAACCGTTGCTCACCATGGTGAACTTTTCCTTTACGAACCAGCCATAAGGCTCTTTTCCTACGCATCGGATGCCGCCGTTGTCGGCAAGGAAAAGACCGTTATAAACAGACTTCAGCGAAACTGAATCATCGCCCCATTCAAACAGCTCGAACAGGCAGGATTCATTCAGTGTCGGGCTGTCGCTGGTTACGTTACCGTTTTCGTCAACGGAAAAATAAAATCCTGTTGCGGCATTTCGCAGCGCGATTATATCATTACCGCTGTCGTAAGTAACATTATCTGCACCCGCAACGCTCTTTACGGCATCAAGTATCGTTCCGTTCTTTTCGGAATAACCGGTGTACCAGTCGCGGAAATTCATATCCGCATGATATCCGATGACCGCCAGACGGTCATTTTTATTTAACGGAAGTACAGCATGACTATTTTTAAGCAGAATTATAGATTTTTCGGCTGCTTTCTCCGATATCTTATAATACTCATCGCAGCAGAGTAAGCTCTTGTCGACATCATTATAAGGACAATCCTTATCGAATTCACCAAGCATGAATCTTGCTTTCAGAACACCAAACAGTGCCTTGTCGATATCAGCTTCCTCAATAAGTCCACGCTCAAGAGCCTCGCGTGCGGCATCCGTAACAACGGAAGCATTATCAGTCATAATATCAGCGCCGTGGTTCTTATATACCTTGGCGATCGCATCAACATGAGTCTTGTCATGACGATGCCTGCAAACATTGTCGATGAAATCTCCGCCATCTGTTACGGCAAAGAGAAGTCCCCATTTCTGTTTGCATACTTTGTCTACCTCAGGATTGCAGAGAGCCTCGATACCGTTGATCTCATTGTACGACGTCATAAGACTGTATGCGTGTCCGTCACGCACAGGCTTTTCAAAAGCCCTGAGATAGTAATCGTATTTCAGACGAGTAGGAATAACGGCATTATCAGAGCCTCTGTCCTCCTCGTGGTTGTTAGCATAGAAATGCTTCAGCGTCGGGATGACACGCGCATATTTTTCGTTTATGCCGTACATACCCTTACAAAAAGCTGCTGCCATCGTACCTGTAAGGCAAGGATCCTCACCATAGGCTTCTTCGTTCCTTCCCCAGCGCGGATCACGCTCGAGATCTACTGTCGGTCCCCATACGCACAGAGAGCTTTTTCCCTCTGCGTTGTATATACGAGCCTCATTACCTGTCACTTCGCCCACAGCGCGCATTATGTTCGTATCGAACATCGCAGCCATTCCAAAAGGCTCGGGGAAAACTGTTGTAGGCCGCTCACCAAAGTCATTTCCGCGACATACCAGGCCTCTCGCTACCTCAGCGCCGATACCAAAAGCTTTGATACCAAGGCGCGGAACTTCAGCCATGTGCGTGTGAATGAGAGATAACTTTTCTTCGAGCGTAAGCTCCTCAAGCAGAGCTTCCGCACGTTCATCGAAGCTCAATGAGGTGTCAAGAAATCTGAAATCCACCATAACAGGAACCTCCTTTTAAAATCAATTCAGAACTTATTTATTTTGATGGGAGAACGCTGAAAGCAAAAATGAAAAGTCCGAAAAAGGCAATTACCAATATACCCAAAACGATTATAGCGCGGTTTTTGGCTTTACCATGCACTTCCCTGCCGTTTACACGAACAGTCATCTTGGGAAGCCACTCCTCGGCGCGCTCTGCTTTTTCCTTTGCAAGTGCAGCCGCAACTTCGGGTGGTATCTGTTCTGAGGGCGCAGGTGCATTTTCGGCAAGTACGTTATCAGAAGCTACCTCATCCACAGGAGTATCATAAACATCGGAAAATAGCGCCGCTTCTTCAGCCGTGGTAAAACCCAGTGAATTGTTGTTATTATCTGTCATATCTCACACCTAAGATCATTTAACTCGTTTTCTCAATATAGAATGAGGAGGAACAACGATATCAGAGGGTATCGTAAGCTTCTGTGTAGCATGACGAGCGACATCAATAGCCTCGCCGTCAGCATTGAACATCTCGGTCGGTCTGAACACGATCGGCTCGCGGTCAGGGGCAAGTATTTCAAGCTCATCAGACAAAGTGAAATAATTGCGCTGAGTAAGGTACATTACGCCGTTTTCGCAATTATCAACTGTGCCGACAAAATCATACTCGCGCATATAACCACTGTCAGCAAAATACTGTCCGCCGTTCGTTGTCATTGTCGGATCCTGTGTTTCGCTGCCCTGATTGGGATGGCCGTAGAAGAAACCGGTGCAATATGGGCGGTGGCTGATCTTATTGACCTCGTCGATCACCCACTGCTCGGGCTGCTCCCCTCTCATAGCCGCATCAAGAGCAGCACGGTAAGCATTTACTGTCACCGCAACATAATAAGCGGATTTAGCTCTGCCCTCTATCTTGAAGCTTGTGACACCCGCATCGATGAGATTTCTGAGATGCTCGATCATGCACATATCTCTGGCATTGAGGATATAAGAGCCACGCTCGTCCTCAAAGACCTTATAGAACTCATTCGGACGCTTTTCCTCCATGAGGTAATAGCCCCAGCGACAGGGCTGAGCGCACTCGCCGCGGTTTGCGTTTCTAGCCACAAGATACTCGGAAATAAGGCATCTGCCGGAAAAGCTGACGCACATCGCGCCATGAACAAACACTTCTATCTCCATATCATCGGGGATATTCTTACGGATCATGCGGATGTTCTCAAGATCCACCTCGCGCGCGAGCACTATTCGCTTCGCGCCCATTTTGTAAAGCTCCTGTGCCGTCTTATAGTTTACGACTCCTGTCTGTGTGGAAACGTGAAGTTCAAGATCGGGAGCATATTCCTTGATCATGGAGATAACGCCGAGATCACAGGCAATTGCTGCATCGACACCACACTGCTGAGCATAAGCGATATATTCGGGGAAAGCTTCAAGCTCCTCATTGAGAGGAACTGTATTGCAGGTAAGGTAAACCTTGACTCCGCGGGAATGAGCAAGCTCTACAGCTTTTTTCAGCCCCTCAGCATCAAAGTTCTTTGCTCCTGCCCTCATGCCGTAGGACTTTCCTGCAAGATAAACAGCGTCACAGCCATAATCCAGCGCGGAGAGCAGGCACTCCTCGTCGCCTGCGGGAGCAAGTAATTCGGGTTTAATATTCACAATGTTACTCCTGTAATTTTATTCTTCCTGCTCCTGTGCACGAAGCTCAGCGTCAATGATATTCTGCTCATGCTCCTCATTTGTCTGAGCATAGAAGAATGCACCGTCTTCGCTAGCGAGGAAGTAATAGTAGTCGCTCTCAGCAGGATAAAGAGCCGCATTGATAGCAATAAGACCGGGGCTGCAGATAGGACCAGCAGGCAGTCCCTCGCAGGAATATGTGTCATAAGCCTGTGTGACAGCCGTATAATCATCGGCATCGTCCTTATTTGGCGTAATAACATTATCGATATAAGTGTAAGTCGTATCGGACTGCAGGCTGGGGAAGCTCTCGGAATCATTAAGACGGTTGTGGAATACAGAGGAGATCATCGCCATGTTATCCTCGTTTGTACCCTCCCACTGAATAAGCGATGCAAGAGTAATAACCTCATCAAGTGTAAGTCCGAGCTCCTCCATGCGGTATTCCATAGAGCGTGTGATCTTGTCCTCAAAGTTGTCGTACATTCTCTGGGCCGCGATCTCAGCATAAGCAAGAGTATCGTACTCAGAGTTTTCCTTAAGATCTTCTACTACCCAGAAGTTGTAGGTATCGGGGAACAGATAACCCTCAAGGAAATAGAACCTGCCGTCATTTTCAGCAATTCCCTCCTCGAAATCATACTGTTCGATCTTATCCTTATAGAACTTCTCAAAGTCTTCGGCACGGCAGACATAATTTTCTTCAAGTATGCGGCCGATATCCTGTGCAGTTGAGCCCTCAGGGATCATTACCGTAACAGTTTCGGTATAAGTTCTTATAGTCTGGAGCGTATTAACGATACTGCCATAGCTCATATTTGACTTAACAACGAAATTACCATTAAGGAACTTGTCTTTTTCTTCAAACATATCAATATATGCGGTAAAAAGACTCGGCATTTCGATGATACCGTTTTCATGCAGTTCTTCAGCTATCTGCTTTACACCCATATCCTCTGTAATGGATATCTCATACTCCTTGCTTGCCTTTGCCATGCCTGTGAAATCCATAAGGGCAACAATAAGCTTGTATGCAAGAAAAGCGCCTACGCCGATAGCGATTACTGACAAAAGCACTCCAAGGAAGATCTGTCCGAAAGTCCTTGTATGATTTGTATAATGCTTTTTCTTCTTTTTACGACGTTTTTTAACAGGATTCTGAGGTGCATACTGCTCTGATGTCACATCATCTTCATCAGCTTCGGGAACGACAGAATCCATGAGTCTTGTCTTTTCCATGTCCCCGTCAGTGCTGTTAAGATCAGTGAACTGCTCACGCGGCATTATCTCGCCTGTATTATCGCTGTAATGTACATCAGAGATGCTGTCAAGCTCCATAGTGCCCGAAAGATCATCTCTGTCACTGACAACTTCATCAGTATTGTTTGAAAGATTGTTATCTTCAAGGAAATCGTTGTTTTCCATTTTGACCTCCGTTCTATTTATCAAAGATCGTCAGATCGGCTTTTTTATCATGCGGTTCAGTCGGTACTTCCATCTTGAAATCGCGATAGCAGATTATCACAGATCTACCCGGGAACCTGCTCAGGAATCTGTCATAATAGCCCTTTCCATAGCCAAGCCGAAGTCCGTTTCCGTCGGCACAAAGTGCGGGAACGATACACAAAGAAGCTTCAGACACAGCAATCTCAGAATCTCTGACAACTGGCTCAAGAATATCGTAGCGACCATTACTAAGCTCATCAAAAGACCTTATCTCGTAGAAAGCAAGCTCTGTATCACCTGAAACAGGAACGCCGACGCGTATATGATTATCAAAGCAATATTCAAGCAACTTGCGTGTATCGACCTCGATCTCGGTAGAAACATAAGTCAGCACTACATCCGCTGAACAAACCAGTGGAATAAGCTGCTGAAATATACTTTCGTCAGCTGTTTTTCTCACATCCGAGCGCATCGCTTTACGCTCGCTGATGAGCTGCTTTCTTAAGCTGCGCTTTACTTCCTGCATTGCATACCTGCTGCGATGCGGTCTGCCTCAGGCTTGCCGCAAAGCACTTCCACAAGGCGAAGTCCGAAATCTATTGCTGCGCCTGGTCCTACACCAGTGGTCACATTTCCGTCAGTCACTACGCTTTCCTCCGAAAGAGCAGCGCCCTCAAGGAATTTCTCAAATCCTGGGAAGCAGGTAGCGTTCTTTCCGTTCAGGATACCCTTTTTGCCGAGTATCGAAGGGGCTGCACATATTGCTGCAACAGGAATATTATTATCCATGCAATAGTCAATAGACGCCTGTACAACAGCGTTCTTCTCAAGGTTGAGCGTTCCGGGCATTCCGCCGGGGAGCACGATCATCTCAAGACGCTCATCAAGCTGTACCTGCATATCAGTAATATCACAAAGCATGGTAACGCCGTGAGATGCTCTTACAGCATCACTTCCAACACCGACTGTTACTACATCCTTTTCTGCTCTGCGTAGGATGTCAATAGGTGCAAGACCCTCTATCTCCTCAAATCCATCAGCGAGAAAAACGTATATCATATTAACCTCCGAATGTTATATCAAATTTGTCTTCCAAAAAGCAAGGGTAATAAGACAGCTTTGCTTTGCGCAGGTTTTCCGCGCCTGTGTCCTCTTCCCTGTTAATATACTTGTATTTACCTTCAAGTGACCTTACAAACTCGCGGTTTATAGCGGTATATGCACCCTGATAATTGCGAAGTGCCTTTTCTACATGTACGACAAAGGTATCGTCCGATGCCTCTTCGCCGAAGCAGAAAGCCTGTACCTCGCCATTTACGCGTATCAGACCGCCTTTATAACCGAGCTTGTCATAGTACTTGAAACTGCAGCGCACGATGCAACTCTCGTCCTCTTTACTGCGGCTGTCATCATCGTCACAGCCGAACTCACAGATGTTCTCACTGCACCATATCTCATTCATTGCAATGCACTCGGATATGTTATCCGAAGTTATCTGCTCAAAGCTCCAGTCATTTTCGTAGAAGCGGTTGAGATGATTTCGCTTGGAGTGATACTTCTTTCCCTTAAGCTCCGCAAGGTCCTCAGCGAGATAAACATAATCGCTGCCGTCACGGTTATACTCAGCGACAGCGTCAGGATAAAGAGCGAGTATCTGATCAGTGACAGAACGGTTAGCATAGATATGAAGCGGCAGCTTATTTTCAGCGCAATAGCTTTTAAGAAGTTCGACGCCTGTCTTAACATCGCAACCGCCTGTCGGGAACGAAAACTTATATGTTCCGTCATCCATTCCCCAACGCACGAAATAAAGCTCATTGTACTGAGCGATCTCGACACGATAAACTCTGCGCCATACAAAATTATTGCCAAAGGTATACTCACAACCGCGGAACTGCGATCTTTTCAAAGCTTCATCTATCCAAAGCTTGTCCGTGATCTCTATACCTCTGAAAGAAAGTTCTGCCATCAAAAAAGCTCCTCTACACTAGCTAATATCTTATTATGTATGTCATTTATAGGCAGAGGCTGAACCCCATCCGAGCAGCATATCATATCCCAGCCGCATCTCTCCGCTGTATACAATGCGCTGACGCGGCATTTCTCCATAAACTTCAGATCGCTCTCATGAATATCCTTTTTCGACTCATCACCATTATAACGCGCCGAAAGAAGCTTCTGCGACACCTCAAGCGGCATATCAAGGAAGATCACCTTGTCAGGTCGAGGGAGCCCAAGCTTTGTATATTCATAGTCCCATAGCCAAGAAAGGAACTCATCACGCTCATTATCAGCGAGCTTTGTCATCTGGTATATTGCATTCGAAGTCGTATACCTGCCGCAAATGATTATTTCACCATTATCATAGTACTTTTTCCAATCGGTATTGAAGCTGATATATCGATCAGCAGCGTAGAAGCTGCTTGCTGCATAAGCTCCTGTAACTCCCTCGCACGGAATATCGCCGTGAAGATAATCCGACACTACTCTGCCGCTGTTGCTTTCGTAATTCGGGAAGCTCACGAGCCTTACTGCAAAGCCTTTTTCAGCAAGTGCACCAACTATAAGTTCAAGCTGAGTTGACTTTCCGCAACCGTCAAGTCCCTCAAGCACTATTATCTTTCCTTTGCTCATAAAACATACCTATCCATCATATTGTTATACATTATATACTATACCACAAATCAGCGATTTAGTCAATGCTTTTTGTAAGTTTTAAACAAAATTTAACTTAATAACATAAAAAAGAAATGACCCAGGAGCTTAGACTCATGGGTCACTGACAGATCAGATGTTTTCTTCGCTTTTATTGTCTTTCTTTTTACGCTTAATACTAATTACAATAACTACCAAAGATGATACCATAAGCACCATTAAACCGATAGCTAACATCAGCCTGCTGCTGACAAGACCGCACTCATTGATAAACGGTCTATCGTTATCAACAACATACATCAGAATAAAAGCCACCGCTTCAACAAGTAAGACCCAGGCGCCTGATACAGCACCGATCCCCTTTATGCCGAACATACAGTCCTTTGCGGCGCACCTTATCGTCCACCACAAAAATGCGATAGATGCACACACCGCAAGCAAGGATACTACACTTTCACACCAAGTAACGCTCTCATTTATCATTACCGCTATACCCGAGATGCCGACATATACCCACAGCGCTTCAACAGTAAGCCTAGTTCGCAATTGGTTCTGTCGTTCATCGTAGACCTCCTTACGGTCAACAGGGTCGCCCATTATCATACGCTCACAAAATTTATCAAAGCTCTTTAAACTCATAACATAAATCTCCTATCTTATTCCTCTGTCCAGAAAAGCTCGTCGAGAGTCTTACTGAGTGCTTTACATATTGCTATACAAAGATTTATAGTCGGATTATAATCACCATTCTCCACTGCATTTATCGTCTGTCGAGTTACGCCGACCTTTGCAGCAAGTTCAGCCTGAGAAATATCAGCGGCGGCACGCGCAGCTTTTAATCTGAGATTTTTAGCCATATTCTCACCTCAAATATATAGTAACATATATCAAACGTTTTGTCAAGTATATTTTACATTATATTTAATAAAATACCGCCGCAAAAATGCGGCGGTAAATAATCAGATCTTCATAAATATAGACGAGAAGAAGATAACGAGCATGAACACGGGGCACACGAACTTTACCATTACGCGGTAAAGCTTCTTCATGCGGAACTTAGTGCCCTGCTCCACCTCATCCTCAATATACTTTGTTTTAACCACATAACCGATAAGGATGCAAGTGAACAAAGCAACAAGAGGCATTATGATGTTATTTGCGGAGAAGTCGAAGAAATCAAGGAACTGCATACCAAAGAGCTGAACTTCTGCCCAGATGCTGGAGCCAAATACCGACACAAGTCCGAGTACGAAGGAGAAGCCGATTACTATAAGGCAAGCGTACTTACGCTTGATCTTGAACTTTTCAACGATGATCGAAACGATCGTTTCCATAAGCGATATCGACGATGTCAGCGCAGCAAGGCTTACAAGCAGGAAGAATACTCCGCCTATGATCCAGTCAAAGTCACCTGCGATCTTATGGAATACCTTAGGAAGTGTATCGAACATAAGTCCGGGACCCTTGCCAAGAGCGGCAGGATCGCCGTTAGAGAAAGCAAATACGGAAGGAATGATCATCATACCTGCAAGGAAAGCAACACCTGTATCGAATATCTCGATATAGTGCACTGAGGTTTCGATACTATCCGTCTTTCTCATATACGAGCCATAAGTAACCATAATACCCATCGCAATGGACATGGAATAGAAAAGCTGTCCCATTGCGGCTACCACAGTCATGATAAGAGTTTCAGTATCCTTTACTGTGGGAGTGATATAATACATAAAGCCGTCTATAGCGCCATCGATCGTAAGCGCATAGATTCCTATACCAAGCGACATAACAACGAGAACAGGCATAAGGATCTTACTGAATTTTTCAATTCCCTTTTCAACACCAAGCATTACGACCAGTGCTGTTACGCCCATGTAAATGGCAAGGAATAAAGCAGGTTCGCCAGCCGTGCTTATATAGCCATCGAAATAGCCCTCAGTTACAAGCTGCGCCGCACCGCCCGACACATACATAGTCAGATACTTGAATACCCAGCCACCAATAACACAGTAATACGGGAAAATAATAACAGGAACCAATGCCGCTACCCAGCCCAGAGGCTTAAATTTTGAGCAGGCATCACCATATGCTCCTATAACGCTCTTTCCTGTCTTTCTGCCGAGTGCGATCTCGGTGACAAGAAGTGCAAAACCGAATGTAACAGACAGAATTATATAAACGAGCAAAAATGTACCGCCGCCATACTTTGCAGCAAGATAAGGGAAACGCCAGATGTTTCCGAGACCGACAGCTGAGCCCGCCGCAGCCAGGATAAAGCCGAGTTTAGATGAAAACCCGCCTTTAGATGATGTTTTGTCTAATGACATATTACACTCTCCTAAAATTAAACAATAGATATAGTTATTATATCTGAAAACTCATCTAAAGTCAATACTTTTGTCAAAAAAACGCTCCCCCTGCCGAAGCAGAGGGAGTATAATGTCAATTAAACGATGTCGTTTGCATCGAAAAGGTCGCCGCACTCGGGGCAGAACTTGGGAGGATTGTGGGGATCAGCGGGCTCCCAGCCGCACTTGTCGCACTTGTAAAGAGGTGCGCCTGCGGGCTTGGGCTTGCCGCACTCCTGACAGAACTTACCCTTATTCTGACCACCGCAGGAGCAGGTCCAGAAACCTGTGTCTGCAGGCTTGGGAGAACCGCACTGCTGGCAGAACTTTCCTGTGTTGTCTGCGCCGCAGCTGCACTTCCATGTATTAGCCGCAGGAGCTGCAGGAGCAGGAGCTGCCTGCTGCTGAGCCATTGCCTGTTGCTGCTGCATAGCGTTCATCTGATAGAAATTCTGAGCATTCATGCCGCCCTGCATCTGAGCCATATTCATGCCCATGAAGCCGACCATTGCTCCGCCGGAATTACCTGCTGCCGTCTTCATAGCCTCAGCCTGAGCCTCGACAAGAGTAGCGCCAGCCATACCGGGATCACGCATAACAGCCTTACGCTGCAGCTCTGTGATCATATCCTGATCTTCCTTGGGAAGAGTTACGGAATTGAGGTTGAAGGACTCGATACGCATACCGCGAGTCTCGCCCCATCTCTTGGACAGGATCTCATTGAGCGCATCGCAGATCTCCATTGTGTGAGCGGTAAGACCGCTGGGACGGATACCCTGCTCGGAGAACTTACCGAAAGCAGGCTGAAGAGCATTGAGTATCTCAGACTTCAGCATGCTGTCCATGTTACCGCGTGTGTATGTTTCGGTAACATTTCCGCATACATTTGTATAGAACAGAATGGGGTTTGTGATACGATAAGAATACTCACCGTTGCAGCGAACAGCAACGTCAACGTCAAGACCGATATTTCTGTCAACAACGCGGAAAGGAATGGGATTTACCGTTCCGAAACGGTTGCTCATGATCTCCTTGATGTTGATGTAATAAACTCTCTGGTCACGACCAGCCTCACCGCCGCGAGCGATACGGCCGCCGATATCCTTGAATGTATTGAGGATGGAGTCGCCGAGATTACCTGCGAAAATAGAGGGAGAAGCGTCGGACTTAAACTCGAACACGCCAGCTTCTGCAGCTACCTCTACTACCTTACCGTCAGCAACGACGAGCGCGCACTGACCCTCATTTACTGCGATAGCAGAGCCATCGGTGATGATGTTATCGGAGCCCTGGTTAGTGCCCTTGCTGCCGACACGCTTGTGACCTCTTGCTGCCAGAACGTCTGTCGCAAGAGCGTCACAGTATATGTATTCCTTATACTGATCCGCTAAAGTACCGGAAACTGCATTTAATGCTGCTTTAATTAAACCCATAATTATAATCTCCTTTCAAATTACAAGTTACTACTATTGTACAGCAAAAACACTAAAATGTCAATATCTTGTACATACTTTTTTTGTTAAAATCGCCGCTTTGATTTTTTACATCAGCACTGCTTGACAAACCAAGCTCTTTATAGTATAATATTAT
>JAZQEQ010000128.1:0-2421 GCA_045539055.1 Oscillospiraceae bacterium
ATCAAGCTCCTCAGCCGCCTCGGGCGTTACTGTGCTGACGCCATTATCATCCGACAGATCACCGAAAACATCGTCAAACCTGCTTATCACATCATCCGCGCCATACGAGATCACCTGCGGGCGACGAGTTTCTTCCTCTCGCGGCGCATCTGCTGTTTTCTCGATTTCCTCCTGTGTCATCTCAGGAAATTCAAGCCTTGGCTTCGGAACTTCCCTTACAGCCTTTTTGCTGTATTCCATCAGCTCGCGCTTATACCTCTCGACCAGTTGCTTCATATCGTTCATAGCATATCTCCTTTTACAGCGCAAGCCGAAAGACTTGCATTCTCCTTAAAATATATGAGGATGTGAATGCTATTATGACGCAAAAAAGCTCCGACCGAAGTCGGAGCTTTTAATATTGTGCTGATCTATTAAGAGAATCTCTTCTCGTACATATAGTCGTTGATGTCCTTAACAACAAATGCAACGATGATACCTGCACAAGCGATGAGAGAAAGGATGAACAGTACAGCAGTGATGATGTAGTTGATACCTGTGTAGCTCATACCCTCAGCAGCCATTGCGGCAACCTTTGAGGATCTCTGTCCGAATACGGAGAACAGGCTGATGAAGTTGTTGGAAACAACGATAAGATAAAGTCCAAGTGTGCCGAACTTTGTGAAGCTGTAACCGCCGAGCATGGACAGTGTAAGGAACAGTGTGATTCCGCCGTAAAGGAAGAAGTACATATAGTCCATAGCACCAACTGTGTAGCCTGCGTAAAGCTCCTTGTGCCAGATAGTAACAGCTGCCATTGTAAGAATGAAGCTGAGCAGAACAGAGCCTGCGGAAATGAGAAGTCCGATGGAAGCCTTCTTGTTTTCGGGTGTGATCTTTACAACGATCTGCTTAGCGATCTTCTTGAAGCTGAAGAATGTAACAACACCGGCTGCAAGGAAAGAAAGCACGAGTGTGATGGTAGCGATCCACCATGCGGATGTCATGCCGTTGCCGCCCTCAATGAACTTAACAGCAGCGTCCCAGTACTCGTTTGCGGTATCGCCGGAGCTGTAGATCTTCTTGTAGGGCATATATGTTCTGAATACCCATACGATCCTGAAAATGATAGCAAGCAGATTGGAGATGGTGATAGCGCCACCGAAGGAGGCAAAGAAGTACATTCCCCAGTCAGCCTCGCGTACATAAGTGATAGCAGCAACAAGCGCGATGCTCAGCAGGATAATAAGGGTGTAACCCTGACCCATAGCTGTGTTGCCTGTCCAACCCATGTAGAGGGACCAGTAGTTGCCGTAGGCGTTCATTGCAAACTTTGTAAAGATCATGCACAGTGCAAATATTCCGTACAGGATGAATCCGAACTTCATGCGCTTGCCCATAGCAGCGGTCTGCTCGGGTGTATACAGCATATCGTCAGCGTACTCATCATTGTTGATAAGCACGAAGAACAGGCAGAATGCCATACATACAAGAGCATCGATAAGGCCGAAGAACATCGTATCTCTGCGCATATTTGTGAAAGGGATAAGGATGGTGCAAAGACCGATAACGTGCTTTGCGCCGAACACTGCGGTAAGATAGCTCTTTGCAAAGGAAAGTCCCTTATACATGCAAACGGCAAGCGCAAGTGTGATGCCTGTAATTATCAGGTAGATTATGATAACGTTTGCAATCGCGTCCCACAAAGAAAGGATAACCTGGAAATTAGCTATCTCCGCTTTGGAAGCGAGCGTCTTACCAAACAGAGAGACCATACAGGTGATGCCCTGTGCATTGTACTCTGCACAAGTCTGATAAACAGGTGTTATGTAGAGCGGGCCGAATACAAAGAAATAAGCCAAAACAGCCTCTATCACGGCAAACCCGCCAACAATAAGACCTACCATCTTATTTGTAAGACCGAATCTGCCGGAATTCTGCATACTCATCGTAGATGTCATTAAGCAGTCCTCCTAATAATGCATGGCGCGTTATGCTTTACCATGCACAAATCGCCAATATATACTTCACACTAAATTATATCATAAGTAATCGTTTTTTTCAAGACGAAACAGCCAAAATACTTCATGCGGTTTTGTACAAATTTGACCTAATATATTTGTGCAATTAGTACCTTGACAGTGAAAATGCATTTCAATACGAAAGGTGCGTTGTATAAGAAAACCTCACCTCGTCACCGTTTGTCAGTACATATTCTGACGACGCCGAAGACGGCCTTTCTCCATTCACATAGTAGAGCCAACCGCTCTCGCTGCCATAATCGAATTCATAAAGCGGACCAATTCCCGAAATATACTTACCCATAGCAGAAATCGTGTGATCCACTGTTATCTTGTGCTCTCTTGCCGCTCCGATAAGCGCGTCGAACGCTGTCGCGCCTTCGGAAAGTGTTATTTCGGCTGGTGCGATCACATAACCATC
>JAZQEQ010000129.1:0-2351 GCA_045539055.1 Oscillospiraceae bacterium
AGGAGGAGATTCCTCACGGTGTTGCGGTGGATATTGAGAGCTTCAAAACGCGCGAAAAGAACGGCAAGGAGCTTATCGATATCGGAGTTGTTATCATCTGCGAAAAGGACTCCCACAAGGGCATGATAATCGGCAAGGGCGGCGAGAAGCTTAAAACTATCGGCTCGCTTGCGCGCAAGGATATGGAGGAGCTTTTGCAGGCAAAGGTAAATCTTCAGTGCTTTGTAAAGGTCAAGGAGGACTGGCGTAATCGCGAGAGATTTATCAACGATATGGGGCTTGCTGACGAGTGATATTTGACAGAAAGCGTTTTGCTAAGAAAAAATATGTATACAAAGAATCGTGATGAAGAAGTAAAATTACTGAAAAGGCTGTGGACTTCACAACCTACTGTATGTCCAAAATGTGGCGGTGCAGAGCTTGTGCATCTGCACAAAAAAGCCAAAAAGAGTGATTGCGACTGGAAATGTCCTGCTTGCGGCGAGATTTATAGGACAATCAATATGCTAAAGGCACTTCCGAATGAGTGAGTTAAATCGATTGGAGGGACAGATATGCTCTTCACATACGACGGCATAGTTGTCGGACGGCGCGAGATAGGCGACAACAGCTGCTTTATCGACATACTCACCGATGAGCAGGGCATAATCGAGGCAACCGCCCACGGCGCGAAGAAGATAAACAGTCCGCTGTTAAGTTCAGCGTCGATATTCGCGTACTCGAAATTCTGCCTTAATAAAACTAAGCTGCGCTATACCGTAAACAGCGCGAAGCCGATATACAGCTTTCACGAGATAGGCAGCGACATCGAAAAGCTTGCGCTTGCTTCATATTTCGCTCAGGCGGTGCGCTTCTGCACCCCCGAGGAGCAGAATCAGGACAGCCTTGTGCGGTTTTTCGCGATAGCGCTGTTTGAAGCAAACAAAGCGCAGAGCCTTGAAACTGTACGTTCTGCGTTCGAGTTCAGGTATTCCGCTATGCTCGGCTATCGCCCTGACCTTCGCGCCTGCTGCAACTGCGGCTGCTACGAGCACAGGGAGATGTTCTTTTTGCCGAGCAGGGGAGAGATATTCTGCGGCGACTGCTTTGACAGAGAATACGGCGGAAGATACTTCGTGCTGCCGCCCGAAACACTGGCTGCTATGCGAAATATCCTGTACGCTCCGCTTGATAAGGCATTTCGTTTTAATATTAGCGGCGACAGCGCGGCGGTGCTGTCGAGAGTGACGGAGAGCTATTTCCTCTCGCGCACCGAAAGGAGCTTTCCTGCGCTGGAATACTACAGGTCACTGGTTCATACAGTTTATTGATGAAAATATATTGACAAAAATTGTTGTATGTTATATAATTTATTTGTGAATTTATACGAATGAAGTCTAAATACTGTTTTTTAATATACTCTGTTCATTAAAGGGGAGATACGGAAAATGGGTTACGGCGGAAAAAATAACAAATGTAAGCAGTGCGGAAGCGTTATCCGCGATTTTTCAAGCGGTTTCTGCCCCGAATGCGGCGCGACTATACTGTCCAAAAAGAGCAAGAAAACGATAGTATGTCATGCCATCAGAGGAGCAGATATGGTGCGCTATGTGATCGTTGCTTTACTGCTTATCGCGGCTTGTTTTTATTCGGTATGGAACATCAAGCATGTGATGGAGTTCAAGGACTCGCTGCAGCCTGATTATCTTGCTGCGGAGCAGATGCTCCAGAGCGAGGGCGCGATAGATCCCGTTCTGGAAAAGGCTCATTCCGATTACAAGCTTGCTGATATCTATTATACCTACGGTATGCCTGTAATAGTCGGTGTAAATGCGATAACTGCACTGTTTGCGCTGCTCGGACTTATTAGGCTCAGATTTGCTTACATCTGGACAGCTGTTTTCAACATCATAGGACTTGTGCTCCTGTGCGCTGATACGCTGTGTCTGTTCCTTTACAGCGTTCCGATGAATTACATCTATGCGGCAACTGCGTTTGTTGTGAGATTTATGCTCATCTTCGTCCTTTCGAAGTATATCTACAAGGCGAGGAGCGAAACAACGCGCCGCCGTCGCAGACGTAAAAAGGGCGAGATCGATACCTCGGGTACTGTTGATATGTACGACACCTCCATGTTCACGAGCGATATGAAGACGCTCAGAAGAAAGGTGGAGCGTGAGGGTCAGGCTGACTTTGAACTCAAGAACAGCGCTGACGCTATGGGCGAGGTAACGCTTATCTCCAAGGGTACTCCCATGCCCAAGGCAGTTGAGGAGACCGAAGCACCTGCGGTGCCCGTTGCGGTTGCGACACCCAAAAAGACAAATGATCGTTTCGGCGACGATAAACATATTGATGCGGTAGCACAGCTT
>JAZQEQ010000130.1:0-9995 GCA_045539055.1 Oscillospiraceae bacterium
ATGACTGTTTATAACAGCTTCTTTGAGAACTATGAGGTTAACCTGCTTCAGACCGGTCCGAACTTTGTTGGTTTCCAGAACTACATTGACTTCCTTACCGGCGCGAAGGGTACTCCTGTAATGGAGCTTGTACTTAATACAATTATCATGTGGCTTATGGGATTCATTCCCCAGATCATTGTTTCGCTGCTGTTTGCTTACTGGTTTACAAACAAGCGTCTTGATCTGCAGTGCACAAGCATCTTCAAGTCCATTATCTACATGCCTAACCTTATCATGGCATCTGCGTTTGCAATGCTGATCTACTCTCTGTTCGCTTATACAGAAACAAGCTTAGGTAATACTATCATTATGAACCTTGGCATTACCGATGTCAAGTTCGACTTCTTGGCTAACACATGGTCGGCGAGAGGTCTGGTCGCTCTGATGAACTTCATGATGTGGTTCGGTAACACCACTATCCTGCTGATGGCAGCGATGATGGGTGTTGACGAGTCCCTCGTTGAAGCTGCTGACATCGACGGCTGTACTCCCGGTCAGATCTTCCGTAAGATCACAATTCCGCTGATCCGTCCCATCATGGTTTACGTTATGATCACTTCTCTCGTAGGTGGTCTGCAGATGTTCGACGTTCCTCAGGTCCTCACAAGAGGTATGGGTGGTCCCGATGGTACTACCAAGACCCTTATCATGTACCTGAACGAGAACATCCAGACATCCAAGAACTATGGTGCAGGTGGTGCTATCTCGGTTATTCTGTTTATTGTATGTGCTATATTCAGCTTGTTGGTATATCACTTCTTCACAGATAAGACTCTCGGCGGCGCAAAGTCGTTTGCCGGCAAGAAAACAAAGAAGGGGGCGTAAGCAATGGCTGGAAAATATGATGTAGTACATAACGAGCGTAAGTTCTGGTTAAACTTCAGACGTACAATTGCTTATATCGTTCTGACTTTAATGTGCCTTCTCTGTCTGTTCTTCTTCTACGTAATGCTTATCAACTGTACAAGAACAAACAACCAGATCCAGCAGGCAGGCTTCGTAATGCTGCCCGGCACAGCTTTCATTGACAACTTTGTTGCGGTTATGACCGATGGTAACATCCCCCTGCTTAAGGGCCTTATCAACAGTATTCTGGTATCTTTCGGTACAGTTGCTTGCTCGGTTTACTTCTCCGCAATGACCGCTTATGGTATTCACGTTTACGACTTCAAGGGAAGAAAGTTTGCTTTCAACTTTATCCTGATGGTTATGACAATTCCCGCTCAGGTAACAGTTCTCGGTTTCTTCGATATGATGGTATCCTGGAGACTGACAAACAACTTCATCCCCCTTATCATTCCTGCAATCGCAGCTCCCACAGTATTCTTCTTCATGAAGCAGTACATGGATAGCTCGCTTCCGCTGGATATCGTTGAGGCTGCCCGTATTGATGGTGCAAACGAGTTCAGAACATTCAACTCGATCATTCTCCCCATCATGAAGCCCGCTATGGCTGTTCAGGCAATCTTCACATTTGTATCCTCCTGGAACAACTACTTCACACCCAACCTGCTGCTCTCCCGTGATATGAGAACACTTCCTATCATGGTTTACGCACACCGTTGTAAGGACTACGCTTCGATGGATATGGGTCAGATCTACATGGTTATCACAGTTTCTATCTTACCTGTAATGATCGTTTACTTCTGCCTCTCCAAGTTCATCGTTGGCGGCGTAACCCTCGGTGCAGTTAAGGGTTAATTTCAAAATCAAAACCTCCCGATCTTCTTCGGGAGGTTTTTTCTGTCTGTTATAAAAAAAGAGCCACAGCATAAGCTGCGGCTTTTGATGTTTAGTTAAGTCCGTGTTTTACGCGGTCAGCTTCCTCAAAGCGTTTTGCGTTGTTGAAGCGATCGAGTGTTCCGACGAGGTAACCTGTGATCCTGCGGATGCGCTGAAAAGGCTCAGTCGCAAAGTGATAAGCGCAGTTCACATACTCGCCGTCAACATCGAAATCGACAGCAGTCAGAACCTTATCGGGATACTTTTTCTGTGCAGCTTCGATATAGTAGTCTATCTCGCGCTGGGGGAGAGTTCCGTTTGTAACATTGACCTGGATCATAATAATACCTCACCTTTCTCAAGTTTGTGATATTATTATACAACAACATATTGTGTTTGTCAAGAGGTTTTATACACAATATCGTGATTGTTTTCTTTTTTGCTTACTAAAAAAGATATTATTGCCCCAATAAGGCAGCATACGATCCCAAGCAGCAGCTCAAATACACTTGTGATCTCCGGTACAAGCTGCGTCAGCGAGAACAGCATAAAGCCAACGATAACGAGAAAGACTCCGTTGTATTTATCAAGCAATGCCGAGAGTATTCGCGCTGTTACGATCGTTCCAACAATTCCGCCAGCCGCTATCGGGAGCAGCGCTATTACATCGCCGCTAGCGATGGCACTCATCACATGCTCGTACATACCGAGCATTGCGAGTGTCTGCGAAACCGAAATCCCAGGCAGCACCAACGCAGCCGCCAGCAGCGATCCTGCGAGGAACTCAGTAAATACATTGTCTTGCGCACTTGTCAGCGGCAGATAAGAGATAACCGCTGCGACTACCGCTCCGCCGCTTATGAGCAGGAGCTTTTTTGGGGTCAGAGGCAGCGAGGAGCTGTTCTTCATCATTGGTGGAATACAACCTGCTGCTGCGCCGAGAAAAGCAAATTTCAGGGGCACTTCAGCAGGAGTCGCAAAAAGCATCGTCAGGAGCTTAGCAGCAGTGAAGATGCCCAGCACACCGCCTGCTGCAATGAGAAGCAGAAAGGGTAACGTCTGCTTCGGCTTTTTGAAGATGTCGCGCACACTGCTCAGCAGCTTGCCGTAAACGCCAAGTATCATTGCGATCGTTCCGCCGCTTATCCCCGGTATGCTCATAGTCGAGCCGATGACAAGTCCCTGTAAAAAAGTCTGTAATTTATTCATAAACACCTCCGTTGTAATATATACATAAGTTTTAGTAAATATTCTTTGTTAGTTTGTAGACAATCGCAAAAAAGTATTGATTTTTTTTACAAATTGTTGTATAATTTTTATATATCTATGCCTGTGATTTTAATGGGTATTTGTTGATTTTGATATATGGGGAAGGAAACTAAGGTTTCTTTTATCAAAATAGAAAGGTGAAAGAGAAATTGTTTAATCTGTTTAAGCTCCATTCGGTCAAGCTGCCGCATTTCAGCGGCTCGGCAGATCAGATGACACGAAAGCTGAAGCCGCCGTCTGTGGTACGCATCAGCATGGCGCAGCATATCGGCGCTCCGTGTGAGCCGCTCGTTGAGGTAGGCGATTACGTTAAGGTCGGTCAGAAGATCGGTGACAGCGAGGCTTTCATGTCCGCGCCTGTGCACGCCAGCGTCAGCGGCTTTGTCAAGGAAATAAAGGATGTTGTTGCATTAAACGGACGAAACTGCAAGACTGTCGTTATCGAAAGCGACAACCGTATGCAGCTGTCATCCGATATAAAGCAGCCAAAAATAAACAGCCGCGAGGATTTCATAAAGGCTGTACGAGAGAGCGGCTCTGTGGGACTTGGCGGCGCAGGCTTTCCTACTCATGTAAAGCTTGCTTTTGATCCCGAAAAAACTCCGATCGATACGCTGCTTGTAAACGGCGCGGAGTGTGAGCCTTACATAACATCAGACTATCGCGAGCTTATGGAGAACTCTGATGCAGTGCTCGGCGGTATCAAGCTTATCATGAAAAATCTCGACATTCCCCGTGCCATTATTGGTATCGAGGAGGATAAGCCCGAGGCTATCGAGAAGTTCAGAAAGCTCACTGCGCCTATTCCTGCTATAAAGGTAGTCAAGCTCCCCTCGGCTTATCCGCAGGGCGCAGAGAAGGTGCTTGTGCACTCGCTTACGGGCAGAGTCGTGAAGGAAGGTAAGCTTCCTGCCGATGTCGGATGTGTTGTGATAAACGTATCGACAGCAGGCTATATCCATACCTATATCAGAACAGGAATGCCGCTTATAAAGCGCAGGCTCACTGTAGACGGAAATATCGTCAATGCTCCCGCGAACTTCATGATATCAGTCGGCACTCCGCTGCATGATGTTGTAAGTGCTGCGAGCCTGTACAAGGAGCCCGAAAAGGTCATCCTTGGTGGCCCGATGATGGGTGCGTGTGCATTCGATCCCGATACACCGCTGTCAAAGACCAACAATGCGGTGCTGCTGTTCAGTGATGCTCCCGTATACAAGGAGTCGCCCTGCATCCGCTGTGGCAGATGTGTGAGAGCCTGCCCGATAAATCTTATGCCTACCGAGCTTGAGCACGCTTATGATGCGCGCGATGCTGCGGCACTGAGAAGATACAAGGTGAATATGTGCATGAACTGCGGTTCTTGCAGCTATGTATGTCCCGCTAAACGATCCCTTGCAGAGAAAAATCAGCTCGCAAAGGATTTTCTGCGGGCAGAAGAATCGAAGAAAAGCGAGGTGACGGGAAAATGAATAAGCTTATCGTAGAACCGTCACCGCATATCAAAAGCAATGTTACGACGCGCACTATAATGCTCCATGTCATCATTGCTCTTTGTCCCGTTCTGATAGCGGCTGTCGTGCTGTTCGGTGTGCGTGCACTGACGCTTACAGTGATCTGCTGCGCCTGCTGTGTGCTGTTTGAGTACCTGTTCTGCCTTGTTACCAAGAAAGAGCGTACGACCTCCGATCTTTCGGCAATAGTTACGGGAATGCTGCTTGCGTTCAATCTCCCTGTGGATATACCCGAATACATGGCGATAATCGGCTGCTTTGTTGCAATAGTTATCGTTAAGATGTTGTTCGGCGGCATAGGTCAGAACTTTGCAAACCCTGCTGTAACAGCCAGAATAGTGCTGATGCTGTCGTTCTCGTCGGCAATGACCACATGGACCCAGCCCTTTGCTTATCAGGGTGCAGTGGACGCGGTGACAAGCGCAACTACACTTACCGCCGCTCCTGAGGAGCTGCCTACACTGATGCAGATGTTCCTTGGCGACCGCCTCGGCTGTACAGGCGAGACCTGTGTACTGGCACTGCTCATCGGCGGTATCTATCTCGTCGTGATGAAGATAATCTCGCCTGTAACTCCCTGTGCTTTTATCGGCACGGTTGCAGTTCTGTCGCTGTTTGCAAACGGCGGAGATCTTACAGGTATGCTTTACAGCGTTATGTCGGGTGGACTTATGCTCGGTGCTATCTTCATGGCTACCGACTATTCCACAACTCCTCTGACAACTATGGGCAAGCTTATTTTCGGTGTTGGCTGCGGACTGCTCACGTTTGCGATACGCGAGTTTGCGTCGCTGCCCGAGGGCGTGTCCTATTCGATACTGCTGATGAATATCCTGACTCCCTACATAGACAAAATAACCGTTCCGAGAGCGTTCGGCGCAAAGAGGGAGGCAAAGAAGTGAGCAGATTTAAACCCGCACTGGTGCTTGCGGCTATCGCGGCGATAGTTTCGGCATTGGTGATAATAACGTACAATCTCACCTACGTTGATACCTCAGGCATCATCACAGACAAACAGGCGGCAGCAGCTATCTCTATTTACGGGGGAGCTGCGGAGGATTATTCAGTAGTTCCTGCGGAGGTGTGGAAACCTGCACTTGAGGTATCTGAGGACGAGTGGCAGCCAATGTTCGTTGGCTCTGACCATGAAGATCTTTCGCGTGTTACAAAGGTCATCGAAAAGAATGACGGCAGCCTTGCGTTTGAGGTGACCGTCAAGGGCTACAAGGAGGGCTATACTCTGCTTGTAGGAATAAACGAGTACGGCGCTGTTGCAGGCGTTTCGGCAGTGTCCACAGGCGAGGAAACAAAGGACCTCGGCACAAAAACAGCAGACCCGGCTTATCTGGAGCAGTTCAAAGGATTTGATTACGCGGTCACTATCGTGACTACAAAGCCAAAGAATGTCGGCGAGATACAGGCTGTTACAGGCGCGACCTACTCCTCAAAGGGCGTTGCAAAGGCTGTAAATATCGCGCTGGAGGCTTACGCGCTGTTAAATAACGACACAGCAAACGGGGGAGGTGAAGCCGAATGAGCTACATGAGCGAGTTCACCAAAGGACTTATCAAGGAAAACCCCACTCTCGTATCGCTGCTGGGTATGTGCCCCACGCTTGCGGTGACGGTCTCGGCTTCTAATGCAATCGGAATGGGCGCGGCGGCGACATTTGTGCTGGTGTGCTCAAACCTCGTTATCTCGCTGCTTAAAAAGGTCATCCCATCGCAGGTAAGACTTCCTGCTTACATAGTTATCATTGCGGGCTTTGTTACTGTCGCAGGCTTTATCCTGCAGGCGGCGCTGCCTGACATCTATGACGCACTGGGCATATTCCTGCCGCTTATAACCGTAAACTGCATCATTCTAGGACGTGCCGAGATGTTTGCAAGCAAGAACAACGCTGCGGCATCCGTGCTTGACGGACTGGGCATGGGCATAGGCTTTACGCTTGCAATGCTTGCTGTAAGCTCCATAAGAGAGATATTCGGCAGCGGCACTTGGTTCGGAATGCAGATACGCCCCGATTTCATCGAGCCTATGCAGATATTCATATTCCCTGCAGGCGGATTTTTCGTGCTGGGTTGTGTGATAGCACTGGTAAATAAGATATCTAAGCGTACATCTCCTGTAGCAGCAGGCTGCGCTAATTGCCCCAACAAAGAGGGCTGCGCAGGCGACTGCTCCTCCGATGAAGGAAAGGAGGAGAGTAAGTAATGAATATTGCAAGAAGCATGATGATAATCCTCCTCACGGGAATACTTACAGATAACTTTGTCTTATCGAAGTTCATGGGTATCTGTCCTTTTCTCGGAGTATCCAAAAAGGCTTCCTCCTCGCTCGGAATGGGCTGTGCCGTTATCGCGGTAATGATAGGTGCGACAGCCGTTACCTATCCGCTTTATCATGCGTTCCTCGTCCCGATGGGTCTGGAATACATGAACACTATCCTGTTTATCCTTATAATCGCGCTGTTCGTACAGGTGGTGGAGATGGTGCTGAAAAAGTACGTTCCTGCGCTGTACAAGACGCTCGGCGTATATCTTCCGCTCATCACGACAAACTGTGCGGTGCTTGGTGTAACGCTGCTGAACATCGAGAATGATTACAGCTTCCTTGAAGCGATAGTCAACGCAGCAGGCGGCGGACTTGGTTTTATGCTTGCTATGCTGATATTCTCGGGCGTGCGCGGCAGACTTGAGCGCTGCGATATCCCGAAAGCATTTCAGGGTATGCCGATAACGCTGGTCGCGGCGGCGATCGTATCGCTTAGCTTCCTTGGCTTCGGCGGTATCGTTGACGGAATGTTCGGAGGTGCATGATGGAATTTATTATGACCTACATTCTGCCGATAATTATTTTCGCTGTCATCGGCGCTGCGGCAGGCGCGATACTGGTCATGTGCTCAAAGGTGTTCCATGTCGAGAGCGATGAAACTGTCGCACAGCTTGCCGAAACGCTCCCGGGCGCAAACTGCGGCTCCTGCGGCTTTTCGGGCTGTGAGGGCTACGCGGAAGCCATTGCAAAGGGCGAAGCTGCAACGAACCTCTGCAAGCCCGGCGGCGATGATTGCGCAAAGAAGCTTGCCGAGATCATGGGAACAGAGGCCCTCGCTGCCGAGGCTGTGGTAGCATTCGTGCGCTGCAACGGCTGCGTCGGAGCGACAGAGGACAGATATATCTTCACAGGCACGCAGACCTGCGTTGCATCGGAGCGCTTCTATAATGGCAAGGGAACCTGCCGAAGCGCCTGCGATGGTCTTGGCGATTGTGTACGCGAGTGCGAGCAAAATGCTATCTCCATAATAAACGGAGTTGCTGTCGTTGACCCCGCAAAGTGCAAGGGCTGCGGCAAATGCGCAAAGGTGTGCCCGAATAAGCTGATAGTAGTTATTCCTGCGGCGCAGAAATACGCAGTGCAGTGCTCGAACATCGACAGCGGCAAGATAACAAAGGCTGTCTGCAAGAACGGCTGTATCGGCTGCAAGATCTGCGAGAAGAAGTGCTCTGTCGGCGCGATAAAGGTTGAAAACAACCACGCTGTTATCGACGGCGCAAAGTGCACAGGCTGTGGCGACTGCGCGAATGCCTGTCCGCAGAAGTGTATAGCACTGCTCAAAAAGTAATAAAGAGCGTATGCTCACAGAATATTAAATTTCGGAGGAAAATAACATGATAACAACAACGGAATTCGGATCTTTCCGCGGCTACAAGTGCCACCTCATCACACTCACCAACAAGAACGGCATGACCGCGCGTATCACAAACTTCGGTGGCGCGCTGGTTGGTCTTGACGTTCCCGATAAGGACGGCAACATGGCAGATGTTGTGCTCGGCTACGACACACTTCAGGGCTACGTTGACGGAAACAGCTCCCACGGCGCACTGGTTGGTCGCTATGCAAACCGTATCGGTGGTGCAAAGTTCACCATCAATGGCAAGGAGTACAAGCTCACTCCCAACGACAATAAGGTAAACCACCTGCACGGCGGCGCATTCGGCTACAACAAGCGCGTGTGGACAGTTGACGCTATGTGTGACGGCGACGAGCCCTCTGTAACTCTCGGTTACATCAGCCCTGACGGCGAGGAGAACTACCCCGGCACAGTAAAGATCGCTGTAAAGTATACCGTAACAGCAAACAACGGACTTGAGATAGACTATACCGCAGTGTCCGACGCTGATACTATGCTTAATCTCACAAACCACGCTTATTTCAACCTTAAGGGTGCAGGAAACGGCGATATCAAGGATCATATCGTACAGATCAACGCTGACAAGTACACTCCCGTAAACGAGCTGCTCATCCCCACAGGAAAGCTTGCTTATGTTACAGGCACACCTTTCTGCTTTATGGTGCCCAAGCGCGTTGGCGAGGATATGGACAACGGCAGACTTCCTAACGGCTACGATCACAACTACGTCCTTGGCGAGCCCGGTGTAATGCGCACAGCAGCAGAGGTGTATGAGCCCACAACAGGCAGAGTTATGACAGTAAAGACTGACAAGCCCGCTATCCAGTTCTATATCGGTATCGGTCTTGACGGCGAGGCAGGCAAGAACGGCGCAAGCTACAACAAGTACGCAGGTCTGTGCCTTGAGAGTCAGTATTCTCCCGACTCTCCCAACCAGCCTCAGTTCCCCAGCTGTCTGCTCAAGGCAGGGGACACCTACCACTTTACGACAACATACGAATTTTCCGCAAGATAATAACAAAACTCCCTGCAATCAGCAGGGAGTTCTTTTATTCTTTGATCTTCTGATATTCTTTTATAACCTTTGCAAACTTCTTGGAATACCTCTCCGCCTTGATGCTTCCGACACCTGAGATATTCATAAATTCCTGCGTTGTCAGCGGCTTCTTCACGCTTATCTCGCGCAGGGAAGCGTCGGTGAACACCACATACGCAGGCACACCTAGCGTAGCGGCAAGCTTTTTGCGAAGCTCCTTGAGCAGCTCGAAAAGCTCAGGGTCGCAGTCGTCTGTCTTAGGCTTCGCAGAAGGTGCTGCAGGCTCGGAGGAGGTCTTGGGCTGCTTCATGAGCAGTGTGCGGCGCTGCTTTATAAACTCATCCGCAAGCGCTGTCAGCTCACAGCCGCCGTCCGTTATCTCTATGTACCCCTCGGCTATCAGGTAGTCGGTCATAGCCTCGGTGCGGTGCAGAGGCTCGTCCTGCATTATGCCGTAGGTAGACAGTGCTTTTGCGTTTTTGTCGGTGCAGATTCCGCTGAGAATATCAAGCACAAGCTGCTTTCCGCCGCTGATGCCGTGCTGCTTCATCCTGAATACACAGGAGATGATCTTCTGCGCCTGTACCGTTATATCCAGCGTGTCGAAGTTCTCGTTGCAGGTGCTGCAGTTGCCGCAGAAGCCGCCTGTGCGCTCACCGAAATAGCGGAGTATAAATTCGCGCAGGCAGCGCTTTGTGGTGCAGTAGAACGTCATCTGCTT
>JAZQEQ010000131.1:0-3349 GCA_045539055.1 Oscillospiraceae bacterium
CCTGTATATCCTCATCGGGAATGATAAAGTCTATCGTGCCCTGTCCGCCTGCTTCGTCGTCGGGCGGTGTAACATCGTCAACGATGCTGTCCGAAGTGCTCTCGTCAGGCTTTGCGGCACTGACCGAGCTTACTGTTCCCATAACGCCGCAGGTGAACACATACACGTTGCAGATACACAACGCGACTATTATCTTAAAAAGTGAGATCTTTTTCATATTGTCTCCGTTTATATCTTATTCTGCTTCGTCCTGAAGTCCGTGCTTTTCAAGGTATTCGTCCATACCTGCCACAAGCGAGGTATCCCATGTTCTGCCGTCCCACTTGCTGCCGTATGCGGTGTCGTATGCTTCAAAGTATTTTCTGCTGCTCTTGCGGACTATCTTGTCTGTGTCCACCTCAGGGCTTTCGTTTTCGCGGACTTTTCGTGCCACGACAACAAGTCTTACGCCGTCCTTGAACAGCGACTCGTCGCAGGTCGAGAGCGTGAGCAGCTCGTCGCCGTATTCGATGTCAACGCCCGTTTCGTACATGCTTCTGTCCATACACTCAAGGATGTAATGATAGAACTCGTCGGAGTTGTCGAAGCTTACATAGTTGTAGTAGTCAAACACCTCGCCGAGGTCCTCTGTAACGTTTGTCAGGAACACAGCGAATATCTTGTACTGGTTGTCCTGATAGAGAGTGTTGAAATCAACGACAGGGAAGTTCTTCAGTGCCTGAATATCGTTGCGGTAGTTTGTGAGTGCCGAGAACTGGTACTTGTACAGCATATTGTGACCGTACAGTATGGTGTTGTTCGGCATCTGGTTCGGACCAAAGATGCCCTCGTAGTCCGCGAAGATATTTCCTGCAAACAGGTAGTTCCTGTCGAAGTCGTGGTGCAGATAGAACTCTGTTTCGGTCTCGGTGCCGTCCATGATGCCCTCGCAGTAAGAGCAGTAGCCGTAGTCCTCGTAGGTCTTGCAGGGCACGAATTCATCCTTCGGGAGCGACTGCATTACGGGGTAATCAACGTTTGTTCCGTCAATGGATATCCAGCCCGCAAAATCGTTGTTTGCGTCGTACAGCGCGGCATATTCCTCGTTTATCGAGCCCTCGGGGAGCTTGTCGATCTGCGCTTGTGTAGCCTCCTGATTCTTCAGGTCGATTATGTAGGCTACCTCCTCGCCGTCCTCGTTTACGACAGTGCCGCCTGCGGCGTTAGGATCCTGCCCCATTGTGACAACAAAGTGGTTTATGATCAGCACCAGCGCAAACACCAGAATAGCCAGCGAGAACAGGAATATCACTTTTCTGAATATCTCGGTAACGCTGTCGCCTTTCCATGGTATCAGACCTGTCACTATACTCATGAGCAGATTCTGCTTTTTCTTCTTTTTCTTTTTCTTCTTCTTTTTCTCGGGTGCAAGACCCATATCCATATCTGCCATTGAGATCAGTCCTTTCAGATGGAAGCTCCGCTTCCGAGCAGTATATATCAGTAGCTATAATCGAATATCATTTCAGCAGGCCATTTTCTGCCGCCCCACTGACCGCCGTATACTCTGTAGTAAGCGTCGAAATAAAGCGGGTCGGGGTTTGCATAAGCCTTGCTTACGTCAACTGTGGGATCCTCGCCCTCGCGCACGCGTCTGCCGAACAGCACCCAGCGCAGGTTCCACTCGCCGTAGTCCATGATGCAGGTGGAGAGCGTTATCAGGTGGTCGCCGTATTTCAGGTCAACGTCTGTATAGAACGTACTGCGGTCGAGTATCTGAGCAACGTAGTCATCAAACTCAGCCTTTGTATTGAATTCTCTGCCGTTGAGGTAGTAGAACACCTCGCCCTCGGAGGTCTGTGTGTTTACCATCATGCCGCCGAAGATCTTGTAGGTGTGCTTTGCGTCCAGTGTGCTGAAGGTGAAGGTGGGGTAGGTCTTGTAGAACTCTATTCCCTGACTTTCCTGACCGGGCTTGTAGTTGAAGTACCTCGGCACCTTGCCGAAATACTCGCCCGATGCCATGTTGTGACCGTAGAGAATGGTGTTTGCAGGCTCGTTTCCTGCGGAGAGGTCGTGGCGGTAGTCCGCGAATATCGAGCCGCCTACGTTCTTTTCCTTCATATAGTTGTGGTCAAGGTAGAAGTCGTTGTCATCGCCCTGAACTACCACATAGTCGATAAAGGGATCATCCTCATCGCCCATGGAGATCCAGCCCACGATATCCTCGTTTATTTCGAGGAGCGGCAGGAACTGGTCCATTATCTCGGGTTCTTTTTCATCGGTCGTATCGTTTCCGCTGTCGGAGCCTGTGTCGATGTCCACTGTAGTGCTTCCGCCGACGATATCGTCATCCGCTTCAACTGTCTGCGACTGCTCGCCGCCGTGGAAAAGGTCGCTGAGGCTCTCGTTCTTCTTGTTGTCGGATGCGACTCCTGCGTAGTAGGAGATCAGATGCACCAGCGATACTATCAGCACCACTGCCGATACAACGAAGATGATCTTTCTGAAGATATCAACAGGCTTATCGCCCTTCCACGGGATAAGATATTTCACTATCCGCATGAAGATATTATCTTTTTCTTTCTCTTTGAAGTTTGCCATATTATTCCCCTGTATAGCTTAAAAGCTTTGATCTATCCCACTGGCTTCCGTACCACTGTCCGCCGATCTGTGTATAGTAGTAGTCGAACAGCTTTGCGTTGTAGTTTCTTGTTGCGAGGGAGGTGTCAACGTACTCGCTCTCGCCGGGACGTACCTTTCTTGCGAACAGCACCCAGCGTGTGTCGATATCCTCGCCGAGCGGCCACCAGCAGGTGGAGAGCGTCAGCAGCTGATCGCCGTAGGTTATGTCAACGTCGGTATGGAACCAGCTTCTGTCCATGACTTCGATAATGAAGTTGTTGAAGTCGTTTACGTCCTTGAAGCTTGTCTTGTTTGCGTAATTGAACACCTCGCCGTACTGAGCGTCGGTATTCGCGATGATGCCTG
The DNA here is from genome assembly GCA_045539055.1 of Oscillospiraceae bacterium. Lineage (GTDB taxonomy): Bacteria > Bacillota > Clostridia > Oscillospirales > Ruminococcaceae > CAG-115. The sequence goes on from JAZQEQ010000131.1 coordinate 2,971, forward strand.
CGAAGATCTTGTAGGTCTGGCTGCCGCCTTCGGGTGTTGCGATCATTACAGTGGGGTGGACCTTGTAGAACGCGATAGGCTCGCGGCTTGCATCGTTGGGGATGTAGTATCTTACGGACGCGAAGCGCTCGCCGTTGAGCATATTGTGACCGAACAGGATCAGGTTCTGATCGGTGCCGTCCCACTTGTTGCGGTAGTGAGAGAATATCGTTCCCGAAACAGACTCGCTGCCGTCAAACGCGGTAGTGAGGTATTTGCTGTTAAGGCTCTCGCCCTGCATCACGACATCGTTCAGATAAGTGCCGGTGATCTTTATCCAGCCCTTTGTATCGGGATTCTGCGCGAGCAGATTGTTGAAGTTTACGCTGAGGGGTGTGTT
>JAZQEQ010000132.1:0-5340 GCA_045539055.1 Oscillospiraceae bacterium
GAGTCGCTGCATCCACAGGCCGGGAGCCGAGATTATTCTTGTAACAATGTTGTTGTGTCTGCCTGCTATTCTTATAAGCTCGTAGGCAATGCCCACAACGATCGGCAGGAGCAGCAGCTTTATGCCCACTCTCACGAGCACCGCGAGGATGCCCTCAAAGCCCCACCACTCGGCAGGATTTATCGGAACGATCGTGTATACAAGTATGCTAACCAGCAGCGACAGGATTATAAAGCTGGTGCCACAGCGAGGGTGAAATCTTGTGTATTTCTTCACATTGTCGACAGTAAGCTCCTCACCGCCCTCATAGCAAGCGATGGTCTTATGCTCTGCACCGTGATACTCGTAAGTGCGGCGTATGTCCTTCATTTTTGCAACGATAGCCATGTAGCCAACGAACAGTATCATTCGCATGATACCCTCGAATGTCGACTGCCACATCGAAATATCCAACTGTACAAGCTCTCCTGTAGCGGTGTCCGTAACCATAGGCATAAGCGTTTCGATCCAGTCATACAGCGCGGTCGGTACTACCGCAAAAAGCACTAACGCCAGCGCAACTCGGATCACCATAGCGATCGCCATGATAACGCCTGTAAGCTTGTCACCAAGCTTGTCATCGAGCCATTTTTCGAACTTTGACGGCTCGTAATTCTCCTCTTCCTCAAGCATTCCGCTTTTCTCTGCGGACCTCATCATACATTTATAGCCCTCGGAAAGCGAGCTGACGAAGTTTATGCTTCCGCGGATGAACGGTGCCTTGTTATACCATTTTGCAGGCTTTATGTCCCATTCCTCGACATCTATGCTGCCATCCTTCATCCTGACAGCCATCGCACCCTTTGAAACGCCCTTCATCATGATGCCTTCAATAAGTGCCTGACCGCCGATCTTGGTCTTTTTGCAGCATTTTTCCTGTTTATTGCTCATTATCGTTCCTTTCTTTCTTTTGCATAAGCGGCAACGTTATCGTTACCTTTGTGCCTACACCAAGCTCGCTGTCTATATCTAACGAGCCTCCATGCATGAAAATTATCTCATCGGCAACCGCAAGACCTATGCCTGAGCCGCGCCTTGTGCTGTTTGCCTTGTAGAATTTAGCCTTTACCTTTGGCAGGTCGGACTGCGCTATTCCGCAGCCTGTATCAGATACCTCAATGATAACATTTTCATCAGTACGACTCGCGTGGATATCGATCTTACCACCTGCATCGGTATATTTTATCGCATTGTCTATTACATTGATGAACACCTGACGAAGCCTGTTCTTATCGCCGTATACGACGCAAAGGAACTGCGGCTCATTATAGCTGATGCTCTTGTTCTCTTTGCCTGCTTTGTCATAATAAATAAGAAGCGCATCGTCAAGCTCAGCGAGTATATCAACGTTGGTCATCTGCAGCGTGAACTTACCATTCTGGATACGCGAGAAGTCACGCAGCTCCTCCACCATGCTTTCAAGACGGTCAGTTTCACGGGTTATTACCTTCATGCCCTTATTGAACGTCGCTTCATCATACCCGAGCGCCAGTGTTTCGCTCCAGCCCTTGATAGCGGTGAGCGGTGTTCTCAGCTCGTGAGATACCGAAGATATAAAGTCGTTCTTGATGGTCTCGGAGTTTTCAAGCTCGTCCGCCATATCGTTGAACGCTCTTGACAGCGCACCTATCTCGTCGTTGTTTTTTATCGCGATGCGCTCGGAGAAATCGCCCTTTGCAAGCTTCTGCGCAGTGGTACTTATCTCAACGAGCGGCACACAGATCGACTTTACAAAATAAAGTCCTGTCGACACAAGCAGCAATATTACCGCAGCACTTACAGCAAGTGCGGTAAGCATTATCGTCATAAGCTGGCTGTCGATGCCGCTGAGCGATGTAACAAATCTGAGTGCGCTGTAATTGCTGCTGGGCTGGGCTATCTTTACAGTGACCGCAAGGATATTCTCTCCGCCGTCAAGACCGATAAACACACCAAGCCCGTCATCCGAGCCAAGGGCTGCCTCGTAATCAGGCATATAATAGCTGCTGTCGGGAGAAAAGCCGCTGGAGGACAGTGTTACCTCGCCGCTGCTGTTTACCGACATCATCTCCATCTGATCCTTTTTCTCAAAGTTTTCGATGACCTCGCGTATTTCAGTTGAATAATTCACCGCAAGGTCCTCATACAGCCTTGAAAGGATAGTGGCGGTCGCGTTAGCCTCGGACACCACATAGTTCTCTGCGGAGCCGTAATAATACTGCCGCGTAAAGTAGTAGATACACAGATTTGCGACTACCAGAAGTACTCCGACAACGCTGAGTGTATTTATCATCCAGCGTCTTGCGATAGAGCTTTTCGGAGTGCCGTTCTTTCTCGGCAGCGAAGGAGTTTTCATTATCTCAGTCATAGCATCAAAGCGTCCACTTATAGCCGTAGCCCCATATCGTCTGTATGTAGCGCGGCTCGGACGGGTCATCCTCTATCTTCATACGCAGTCGGCGGATGTTTACATCCACTACCTTATCATCACCGTAATAAGCGTCGCCCCAGATATGCTGGAGTATCGTTTTACGGTCAAGTGCGGTATTGATGTTCTTGAGCAGATATTCCATTATCTGATATTCGACCTGAGTAAGCTCGATAAGCTCGCCGTTCTTCGATACAGTACGGCTCTGAGCATCCAGCAGGAACGGTCCTGTGCGGATGTTCTTCGGGGCGTCAGACTGTACTCTGCTGACATTCACACGGCGATAGATAGCGTCCACCCTTGCAACGAGCTCGGACGGCGAAAACGGCTTTGTAACATAGTCGTCCGCGCCTATCATAAGGCAGTTCACCTTGTCCATCTCCTGGCTTTTAGCAGACAGCATGATTATACCAATCTCGCTGCTCTGCTCCCTTATCCACTTACACAGGGCAAAGCCATCCATTCCGGGCATCATTATATCAAGAAGCGCCACATCAAAGCAGCCCTCCTGCTGACGATATACCATAACGGCTTCCTCACCGCTTGCCACATCGACAACATCGTATCCTGCGCGTCGCAGATTTATCACAACAAAGTCGCGGATAGCTTCCTCATCCTCACAAACAAGTATACGTTTCATTCCGACACCTCTCTGTCACAAAATAATAAAGCTGTTTTTAAGCTCATCCTCGCTGAGTGCAAGCTTTCCTGTACGATATCCGTCCGTTTCGGAGTAATAATAGATACACTCGTCAGTTGCACCGAGTACTTTCATAGAAGTAGCGCCTGACATCGCCTCGATATCATTTCTGTCAACGATGCGTATACGCATCAGCTCAGTCGCGCTGTTTACTTCAAGCCCCCAGTTGACATCGTATCTGATAAATATTATCTCATTATTCTGAAGATCGGGCACTGCTGTTACAACTCCGCGCCAGCGGTTCGGGAAAAGCAGCGCAAAGCCGAACTTGCTGCTGTAATAGCTGTAATGCTCCAGCGTAAAGTTATTATCAAGGATAGTATACCACTGCACTGCGCAGAGCTGCTCGGCTCTCGGAAGAGTTTCATATCCAGGCAGCGCTGTCATGCTTGGTATCTCAAGGAACCCATCGCCGTCTATATCGCGGCTGTTTATATCGGCAAGGTAGTTATTTGTGAAACGGGCAACTATACTGCTGTCCGCATCGGCACCTATACTGTCGGGACTGATTATCTTATTGCCGCGGCAATAGATTACATCTGTGCCATACAATCCCTGTCCGCGCGAATGATCAAGGAAAAGCGCGGGTATATTCTCCGCGACCATTCCCTTGGTGACACCTGTTATCTCGGAATGTGTACCAACAAGCTGTGCCTCGCTTATCTTCTGAAAGTTGTCCTCCACACGCGAATACATCGCAGCCGTGGAAACTCCGGTAGTCTTATCGGTAGACACCGAAACGAGTTCTTCCTCGCCGTCATTATTCAGGTCCAGCACCTCAAGACAGGAATACGAAGCCGCACAAAGCTCCTTTGCCACGCCATCGGAATAATTAAGCACACTGAAGGCTTTTTCCGTCTGATTAAGCATAGAGAAGCGTATGACGATATCTGTATTTTCACCTGCACCTATATTGGTGAAGCTGATGCTGTCCACCTCGCTGCCGATACACGCAAGGTCGTACACCGCCTGCCATTTACCGTCATACTGGTCAAGGACCTTCAGTCGGAGCGCAGCCTCGCCCGTCTGGACAGAGTCGGACAGGTAGAATACGAGCGCCTCATCGCTTTCTTCGTCATCAATATTGCGCACAACAAATGCAGAACGGTAATCACCGCCCTTGGGGTATTTAAGCTGTACTGCTGAGCCGCTGCTGTTTATCAGCGCCTGATATATCTCATTCTGCTGTGCGTCAAGCTTTGGCGGGGTGAGCAGGTTTTCCATAGAAGCACCCATAGAGCAGCCCGACAAAAGCATTATTGACAACAGCATTGGAATAGCTTTTGTTTTCACCGATAACCTCTTTTCAACAAGATATAGTTATACATATAGCTATTATAGCATATCCGCAAAGCGTAAGCTTTGCATAATGGCGACAGCCGTTGTCCGCTCCTGCGGACAGTGGATATGCTTCAATTGAAACGGCGCAATTGCGGTCCTGCCGCAATTGGTATAAGCCGTTTTAATTATAGCACAAATATTGAAATAATGAAAGTGTTTTTCGATATTTTTTAAAAGTTTTTCACAAAAAATTGCAGCCTTGCAATTCACAGCTTTTTATGGTAATATAGAAAATAGATCATTACATCTTTAAATCACAAAACAAATGCAAAAAGAGGTGAGTTTCATGGAAGATATGTGGCTGCACTATTTTACCAACGACGAGAGCTTCCCGTTTTTTATACAGTACGGAGCGCACGAGGACACCATGTTCATGCACGGACACGCGGATTTTTCCGAGCTAACCATAGTTCTCGACGGAAGCGCCGACCACGTCGTTGAAAACGAGCATTTCCCCGTACAAAAGGGCGACGTTTTTGTCATGGGCAAGGATATAAAACACGGATATATTAACGCAAGGGGCTTTCGCATCTGCAATATCATGTTCCGCCCGGAAGCACTTCTCGACACCGACTGCGACATTAAACAATACCCGGGATTTCATGCCCTGTTTCTGCTTGAAGCTCAGGTCAACAATGCACAGGGCTTCAGCAGCAGACTCAAGCTGTCACACGCCGCATTTTCTGAGCTTGAAAGGCTGATAGAAGTCGCTATCGACGAATATTCCGCCGACCGCCACGGAAAAAAGACCATGCTTCTTGCTTATTTCATGCAGATAGTCACAAAGCTCTCACGTCTGTACGACGCGCCGTCAAAGCAACGCGAGATCAGCGGCATGGCTGCGGCTGCGGCT
>JAZQEQ010000133.1:0-2733 GCA_045539055.1 Oscillospiraceae bacterium
CTCAAGCTTCCACATCTCGCCGTTGGTACCTCTGCCATAGCTGGGAGGGTCGAGGATTATTCCGTCGTAGCGTGTGCCTCTGCGTATCTCTCTGCCGATGAATTTTCCAGCGTCGTCAACTATCCATCTTATCGGCTTATCGGAAAGCCCCGACAGCTTTGCATTCGTCCTTGCCCAGTCTACCATGCCCTTTACGGCATCGCAATGGCATACCGAAGCGCCTGCCTTTGCACATGCAAGCGTTGCGCCGCCTGTATACGCAAAGAGATTGAGCACGTTTATGGGGCGGTCTGCATTCTTTATCTCGTTCATGCAGTAGTCCCAGTTTACCGCCTGCTCGGGGAAAAGTCCCGTATGCTTGAAGCCTGTGGGCTTTACCATAAAGGTCAGCTCGCCGTACTTTATCTGCCAGCTCTCGGGAAGCTTTCTGCGGTAGTCCCAGCTTCCGCCGCCCGAAGATGAACGGTTATACTTCGCGTGGGCGCTGTGCCACTCGGGAGCCTCGCCCTCGCACTTCCAGATTATCTGGGGGTCGGGACGGATAAGCGTTACATCGCCCCAGCGCTCAAGGCGCTCGCCGTCTGAGGTATCAATCAGGCAGTAGTCCTGCCACTTGTCGGAAATTCTCATGTTTTTTGTCCTTTATACTTTATATTTATCCAGTACGTCAGTTATTGTTTTCAGGAAAGCCTTTTCACCGAATGTGTTGAGCTTGAAGAATACAGCCTGACTTCCTCCCGAGGAGATAGCGGAGCAGTACGATCTGCCGTTATGTTCAACCAAAGTGATGTTAAGACTCACCCTGTTACCTCCGATATGTGAATATCGCTCATACACGCGCACAATGCACCTGAAGTTGTCACCTGTAAAAAACGACTCATCCTCAAGCTCAGCTGTTACGCTGTCAGTAGCCGCTTTATCAAGCTCGGAAAGTATTGTGTCGAAATCTCCTCTGAGCTCACATTCGTATTTAGCCATTCAGCATTCTCCTTAATTATTAGCAGAGCGCGGCTCTTACCTCGTCTGCTATCTCGTTTGTAAGCGTGTTTACAAGCTCCTCGTCGATGCCCTCCAGCATTACGCGTACCAGAGGCTCTGTTCCGCTCTCACGCACCAGCACTCTGCCGCTGTCGCCGAGCTGAGCTTCGGCTTCAGCTATCTTAGCCATTATCGAGGGAGTCGAATCCCACTTGCCCTTTCCCTGCTCGGTAATCTTTACGTTTACAAGCAGCTGTGGGTAGTCCTTGATGTCCTGTACAAGCTCGGAGAGCTTCTTGCCTGTTTCCTTAAGCACTTTAAGGATCATCGCGGTTGTAAGCTGACCATCGCCTGTGGTGGCGTAGTCAAGCAGGATGATGTGACCCGACTGCTCGCCGCCTATATTATAACCATATTTCAGCATTTCCTCCAGCACATAGCGGTCGCCCACCTTTGCGCAGAGTGTGTTTATACCGTTCTGCTTCATATAATTATGGAAGCCAAGGTTGCTCATAACGGTTACAACGGCTGTGTCGCCCTTGAGCTTGCCAATGCTCTTTAAGTACTTTGCAACTACCGCGATAAGCCTGTCGCCGTCTACGATATTGCCGTTCTCGTCAACTGCAAGACAGCGGTCAGCATCGCCGTCAAACGCGAAGCCTGCCTGAAGTCCGTTTTCCTTGACGTAAGCGGCAAGCTTTTCGATGTGGGTCGAGCCGCACTCATCGTTGATATTAGTGCCGTCAGGTGTGTTTGCTGTGAAGCTGCCGTCAACGCCGAGGCCTGTAAACAGCTTTTCAGCAGTTGCAGCAGAGCTTCCGTTTGCGCAATCAAAGCCTATCTTCATTCCTGAAAGGTCTATATCAGCGCACTTCTGAATGTAGTTTATGTAATCATCTGCGGCATTTGAGCGGCGCATGATGATGCCGACCTCTGTGCCGTCGCGAAGAGTGATTTCCTCGGAACGGTCAAGGATAAGCGCCTCAATCTCCTCTTCAACGCTGTCGGGAAGCTTGAAGCCCTCGCCCGAAAACAGCTTGATGCCGTTATATTCAACAGAATTGTGCGACGCGGATATCATAACGCCTGCGTCAGCCTTGTACTCTCTCACAAGATATGCGACCGCAGGAGTGGGCACAACGCCGAGAAGCTCTGCGTTTGCACCGACAGAAGCAAGACCTGCCGCGAGCGCGCTTTCAAGTATCCTTGACGAAACGCGTGTATCCATTCCAACAAGGATACGAGGATGAGCCTTGCCGCTCTCCTTAGTGAGTACATAAGCCGCTGCTCTGCCTATCTGCATTGCAAGTTCACAGGTGAGCTCTGTTATGGCTACGCCGCGCGCGCCGTCTGTTCCGAAAATTCTTGCCATGATATTTCCCCCAACATAATTATTTGTTATTTTAAAACAGATCCATAAGGGTGGCGAGAAGTCTGCAAGTGCAAGGAAGGCGCACCGCAGGCGTACTTTGTGTACGTCAAGCGTGCGTCTGACACAGCAATTGCGGGCTTATCGTCAGCCTTACTCCAAAGTCTGCTGTCCGTCTTTCATTATTCCAAGATGCTTATAAGCCAATGCTGTAGCTGTTCTTCCTCGCGGAGTTCTCGCTATAAAACCCTGCTGCATGAGGAAAGGCTCGCAGACCTCCTCAAGCGTCACGCTCTCCTCACCAAGCGCGGAAGCTAGCGTTTCAAGTCCGACAGGACCGCCGTTGTAGCCCTTGATTATCATCTCAAGGAAGCGCTTGTCAAGGC
>JAZQEQ010000134.1:0-12895 GCA_045539055.1 Oscillospiraceae bacterium
CGAACTTGCCGAAGCCGTCAGCGGAGAACAGCACCTTGTCAAGGCTGTCGTAGGTCACGATGACCTCGGGCCAGTGCACCATTGGCGCTGTGACGAATGTCAGGGTGTGTTTGCCGAGCGAAAGTGTATCGCCCTCGCCGACAACTACCTGCTTTTCTGCGAAATCAGTACCGAAGAAGTTCTTCATCATCGCAAAAGCCTTTGCGGAGGATACTATCTTAGCCTCGGGATAAGCCTTTATAAAATTCACGATATTTGCGGAGTGATCAGGCTCCATGTGCTGTACCACGAGGTAGTCGGGCTTTCTGCCTGCGACAGCGTTCTGGATGTTATCCAGCCACTGGTGTGTGAAATTTGCGTCCACGGTATCCATTACGGCGATCTTTTCGTCCATGATCACATAGGAGTTGTATGCCATTCCGTTAGGCACGATGTACTGACCCTCGAACAGGTCTATATCATGGTCGTTTACGCCGATATAGCGGATATCATCAGAAATGTGCATGATGTATTACCTCCTGCATTGTTTTATTCTATGATAATATTCTATTACATTTCAAAATAAAAATCTGTTGAAATTTCAACAAAACCGATGTTTTATTAAAATTTTACTGAAATTTTAACGCTTAGTGGTAGCTTTTCCATTTTAAGGCAGCATATTCGCTTCGTGGGATATAAAAAGGGCACCGAATTATCATCGGTGCGCTTATCGTTACATATTATCCAGTGCAGTTCTCATCTGCTCGATGAACTCCGCGATATAGGGCGCAGCCTTTTCGCCGTGCTTTGTTACAAGCTCAACAGCAGCGCTTTCGACGATAACGCCGTCAGCGATCTCTGCAACGCGCTTTGCTTCCTTCGGAGTATGTATACCGAACCACACAGCCATGGGGAGGTCGGTGTACTTCTGTGCCTCGTCGATAACGGACTTAAGCTCTGCCTTGCCGTCCTCTGTAAGACCGGCGTCGCTCATTGCGGAGGCTACATACACATAGCCCTCGCCGTGCGCGCTCTCTGCGATAGCCTTTATTCTTGCGGGCTCTGCGGGCGCGATGAGCGGAATGATGGTGATGCCGTGCTTCTTTGCGAAGTCCGCCGCCTCGGGACGCTCCTCATACGGCATATCGGGAACGAAGATGCCGTCAACGCCGCACTTTGCGCAGTCCTCGAAAAATCTGTCATAGCCGTACTTGAACACGGGGTTCAGGTAGGTGATGAGGCAGATGGGAGTATCGATCTTCTCGCGCACTCTCTTTACAAGCTCGAAAGCCTTGTCGGTGGTCATGCCGTTTCCGAGGGCGCGGATGTTTGCCTGCTGGATGATGGGACCCTCTGCGATGGGGTCGGAGAAGGGGATGCCTATCTCAATGATATCAGCGCCGCCCTCTGCGAGCGCGAGCACGTTCTGCACGCTTGCCTCGAAATTGGGGTCGCCTGCTGTCATAAAGCCGATAACGGTCTTTTTATTCTTTGTAAATGCTTCTCTTAACTTATTCATGTAGATCAACTCCTCTGTATCTGGCGATCGCCGCAACGTCCTTGTCGCCTCTGCCCGACAGGCAGCATACGATTATATCGTCCTTGCTCATCGTGGGAGCGAGCTTCATGATATGAGCCACTGCATGAGCACTCTCGATAGCCGAGATGATGCCCTCTGTGCGTGCTATGTACTCGAATGCGTCAACAGCCTCGTCGTCTGTAACAGGAACATACTCTGCTCTGCCCGATGCGTACAGATGTGCGTGCTCGGGACCGATGCCGGGGTAGTCAAGACCTGCGGAGATGGAGTATACGGGCGCGATCTGACCGAACTCGTTCTGGCAGAACAGCGATTTCATGCCGTGGAACACGCCTGTGGAGCCTGTTGCGATGGTAGCGGCTGTTTCGCCTGTGTGAACGCCTCTGCCCGCAGCCTCGCAGCCGATGAGTCGAACGTCCTTGTCATCAACGAAGCAGGTGAACATACCGATAGAGTTGCTTCCGCCGCCCACGCAAGCCATAACTGCTGTGGGGAGCCTGCCCTCTGCCTCGAGTATCTGCGCTCTTGCCTCGCGGCTGATAACGCTCTGGAAATCACGCACGATCATGGGGAAGGGGTGAGGACCTCCTGCCGAGCCGAGCACATACAGTGTATCGTGGGTGCGCTTGCACCAGTCTGTCATAGCCTCGTTTACGGCGTCCTTCAGTGTTCTTGTTCCGGACTTTACTGCGTTTACCTTTGCGCCGAGGAGCTCCATTCTGTATACGTTCAGAGCCTGACGGATGGTATCCTCCTCGCCCATGAACACCTCGCACTCAAGGCCCAGCAGAGCCGCAGCAGTAGCCGCAGCAACACCATGCTGACCTGCGCCTGTCTCAGCGATGATACGGGTCTTGCCCATCTTCTTTGCAAGCAGTGCCTGACCGAGCACGTTGTTTATCTTATGCGAGCCTGTATGGTTCAGGTCCTCGCGCTTGAAGTATATCTTCGCGCCGCCGAGGTCCTTTGTCATCTTCTCCGCATAATACAGCAGCGAGGGTCTGCCTGCGTAATCATTGAAAAGCTGAGTAAGCTCCTTGTTGAATTCGGGGTCGTTCTTGTAGAACTCGTAAGCCTTTTCAAGGTTTATCAGCTCACTCATCAGCGTTTCGGGAACATACTGTCCGCCGAACTCGCCATAGCGTCCGTTTGCCATTGTAGTTGTTTCCTTTCGTTCTTTGAGTTTTTTAATTTACCTTTTATGAGCATTGGAGATAAACTCCACAAAGTCAGACTGGGGGATGGGCTTTGAGAAGTAGTAGCCCTGAATGTAGTCGCAGTTTATCGCGGAGAACTTGTCCGCCATATCGGCTGTTTCTACGCCCTCTACGACTATCTCCATATCCATGTCCTTGAGCATCTTTACCGTGTTTTCGAGTACGCACCACATCTTGGGGTTTGCCTGCTCGTCAACGAAGGACTTGTCCAGCTTTACTATCTTAAGCGGCAGCTGGATAACGCGGCGCATATTGGAGTAGCCTGTGCCGTAGTCGTCCAGCGAGAAGCTTACGCCTGCGCTTGAGAGCTTGTCGAGGTTGCTCTTCATGACGTTCTGCGCGTAGCTTGCTGCGGTCTCGGTTATCTCAAGGTTGATCTGATCGCTGCGGATGTTGTATTTCCTGAGCGTTTCAAGCACCTTGTCAGCGAGGTCGCCGTGCATACACTGCGCAACGGAGAGGTTTATCTCGATATAGTCGAGGCCGAGCTTCTTATAGTCGTCGCTTGCGATGAAATGGCACACCTCGTCAAGAACGAAGTCGCCTATACGGTGGATAGCGCCGCTCTTTTCTGCGGCTGTTATGAATACATCGGGCGGGATGAAGCCGTACTCCTCGTCGATAAGACGGAGCAGTGCCTCGGCGGTGGTAAATCTCTGCTGCTCTACTGAGTAGATGGGCTGGTAGTATACCTGGAACTTGTGATTCGCGAGCGCACGGTCGATGACCGCGTCGATGTTGCTCATCAGGTCGAAGCGCTGCTTCTGGAAGAGCTCGCTTGCGCGGAGCACTGTGCCTGTTGTGCGTGAATTCTCGTGAAAGCCTGCTCCGAAAGAGGTAAGCGATTTTATATCGGATATATCATCGGGACACTCAACTATGCACACATAGGCGATGATGCTGAGCGCAAGTCCGTTCAGCATGATGGTGCGCTTGAACGCGGAGTTGATCTTTTCGGCGAAATCCTCCGCCTTTTTGCGGTTTTCTCCCTCAAGTATCACGCGGAAGCGGCCGCTGTCGAGAAAGTGGATATCTGCGTGGGTCTTAAGCTCCTTGTCTATCTTCATCAGCCTGTTTGCCGTGCGCACCAGCAGCGTTTTGAGAGAGTCAAAGCCTATCATCGACTGTATCGAGCCGAAGTTTCCGACATTCAGCATTATTACAGTAAAGTCTTTGTCATTGTTGAAGTTGCGCTTTATTCCGTGAGTGTATGCGCTGAAGTTTCCGAGACCTGTTATCGGGTCGATATGATCCTCGGGACGCTGTGTTGTCATGCTTATGAACAGCAGCGACAGAGAGCAGGCAAACAGCTCTATCGAAATATTGGGGTTCAGGAACTGGATGATGACAGCTCCGAGATTCAGCGGTACTATCGCGATGATGGACGCGATGCGCGAGGTCTTGAGCACCTTTTTGAACTTGAACAGATAGCCCACACCGAGCGCCATGTAGTACACAGCGGTCATGTACAGCATGAAGAACAGACCCTCGTGCTGATACACACCGTTTGTTATGGAGAATATCGGGAGTCCGATAAGGTGGTTGAGCGTAAGTCCGCCGACGATCAATGATATCGGCACGAAGAACGCAAGCTTCTGCACCATGCTGTTTCTGAACTTATGCCACGAGTCCGTAAGGCTGATGACATATGTAACGTAAGCGGGCGTCGTGAGGTTTCTGAACACCAGATATCCCAGATGCATCACATAAAGAAGCTCGGGGTCGACGCTTGCCATATTATCCATGTGTACAGCCACGATATCAAAGACAGTGGATACCAGCATCGTCAATAGTGTCAGAAGATAGCACCTGTTTGAGTTTCCCTTTGTCATCTTTCTGATGATCATGGAGAAAAGCAGGATGATCAGCAGTATCAGAGCCGCGTAGTCAAATGTCGCAAGCTTCAGCACTGTAGGGTCAGTCAATGTCTCGGCAAAGCTTTTATTATTCATATTTCTCCCTCCGCAAATCATTATCGGCGATATATCGTCGGGGTGATCATTTTTAAATCTAATTTTAGATAATATAGTATATCACATCAGATGATAGATTGTCAACCGAAACATACCTACTATGACGTTTTTTGTGGAATATTACATTCTTATTTCACTCTTTAAGGAATTTATTGTAAGCAGCACCACTATTTTTTTCAAAAGCACTTGACATTTCGGCTGAAAAGTGATAAAGTATTATTTAGCACTCGGACGCTAAGAGTGCTAAAATCGTAAATAAATAAATTTATATAACTTTTAAGGAGGAACTGAACAATGACTATCAGACCATTAGCAGACCGCGTTGTTATCAAGTCCGTTGAGGCTGAGGAAACAACAAAGAGCGGCATCATCCTCACCGCGAAGGCACAGGAAAAGCCCTCTATCGCAGAGGTAGTTGCAGTTGGCCCCGGCGGAAACGTTGACGGCAAGGAGATCGTTATGAACGTTAAGGTGGGCGACAAGGTGCTTATCAGCAAGTACGCAGGCACAGAGGTAAAGGTCGACGGCGTTGAGTATTCCATCGTACGTCAGAACGACATCCTCGCAGTAGTAGAATAATTTACAAACGAATTAACAGGGAGGACAACTCACATGGCTAAGGATATAATTTACGGCGAGGAAGCTCGCAAGGCACTGCAGGCAGGTATCGACAAGCTTGCTGATACAGTAAAGATCACTATCGGCCCCAAGGGCAGAAACGTAGTTCTTTCCAAGAAGTACGGCGCTCCGCTCATCACAAACGACGGTGTTACCATCGCGAAGGAGATCGAGCTTGAGGACGCATTCGAGAACATGGGCGCTTCTCTCGTGAAGGAAGTTGCTACAAAGACAAACGACGCAGCAGGCGACGGCACAACTACCGCGACACTGCTTGCACAGGCACTGGTTCGCGAGGGTATGAAGAACATCGCAGCAGGCGCAAACCCCATGATCGTAAAGAAGGGTATGCAGAAGGCTGTTGACGCGGCTGTTGCAGAGATCAAGAAGAACTCTCAGGCTATCAACGGCAGCGAGGACATCGCAAGAGTTGCTACTGTTTCCGCAGGCGACGAGTCTGTTGGTGCTCTCATTGCAGAGGCTATGGAGAAGGTAACGGCTGACGGCGTTATCACACTCGAGGAGAGCAAGACTGCCGACACATACAGCGAGGTAGTTGAGGGTATGCAGTTCGACCGCGGCTACATCTCTCCCTACATGGTAACAGACACTGACAAGATGGAGGCTGTTATCGACGACGCATTCATCCTCATCACAGACAAGAAGATCTCCTCCATTCAGGATATACTTCCCCTGCTCGAGCAGATCGTTCAGGCTGGCAAGAAGCTTGTTATCATCGCAGAGGACGTTGAGGGCGACGCGCTCACAAACATCATCCTGAACAAGCTGCGTGGCGTATTCGTATGCGTTGCAGTAAAGGCTCCCGGCTTTGGCGACAGACGCAAGGAGATGCTGAAGGATATCGCTATCCTGACAGGCGGCGAGGTAATTACAGAGGAGCTCGGCCTTGACATCAAGGAAACACAGATGTACCAGCTCGGCCGTGCTAAGCAGGTAAAGGTTACAAAGGAGAACACCATCATCGTTGACGGCTGCGGCGAGACAGACGCTATCAAGGCTCGCGTAAACGAGATCAAGACAGCTATCGAAACAACTTCCTCCGAGTTTGACAAGGAGAAGCTGCAGGAGCGTCTTGCTAAGCTCTCCGGCGGCGTAGGCGTTATCAAGGTAGGCGCTGCTACTGAAGTTGAGATGAAGGAGAAGAAGCTGCGCATCGAGGACGCTCTGGCTGCTACAAAGGCAGCTGTTGAGGAGGGTATCGTTGCAGGCGGCGGTACAGCTCTCATCAACGCAATGCCCGCTGTAAAGGCTCTTATCGAAACACTTGACGGCGACGAAAAGACAGGCGCAAAGATCGTGCTTCGTGCACTTGAGGAGCCTGTTCGTCAGATCGCTCTTAACGCAGGCCTTGAGGGCAGCGTTATCATCGACACCATCAACCGCGAGGGCGCAGTTGGCTACGGCTTTGACGCTTACAACGAGGTATACGGCGACATGATCAAGGCCGGTATCGTTGATCCTGCCAAGGTTACACGTTCCGCACTGCAGAACGCTGCTTCCGTTGCAGCAATGGTGCTGACAACAGAGTCCCTCGTTGCTGACAAGCCCGAGGAGAACGCAGCTCCCGCAATGCCCGCAGGCGGCATGGGCGGCATGTACTAAGCTTTAGTTGGTCTCGTGTCATCTTCAGCACTCGTCTTGCAGGTATCTTTCGTGGCTTTCTTCGTTGTTTCCCCTTGACGTACATCCAGTACGCCTGCGGGAAAACGCCTTGAAATCCACTGAAATCTACCAGCAATACGAGCACTTCAGATAACCCGATCCCAACTAGTGGTGCTCGTTTACGGTTTTCTGTTTTCGGGCAAAATGTAGCAACCGCCGACCCGACTCGGCTGCTCGTTCAGGGATTTGTTGCTATGAGCAACAGTTTCCTAATAAATTTAAGTTCATTGAAAAGCACATCACGCACCTTATAGTGGTGTGCTTTTGCGTTTAAATCAGAATTTCAGGAGGTAAATCATCATGGCAAAGTACAAGTGCAAGCTCTGCGGAGCAACTTTCGAGGCTGAGGGCGAGGCTGTATGTCCCGTATGCGGTGCAACAGGCGACAAGCTTGAGAAGATCGAGGGCAAGCCCGCAAACAAGTACGCAGGCACACAGACCGAGAAGAACCTTGAGGCTGCTTTTGCCGGCGAATCTCAGGCAAGAAACAAGTATACATACTTCGCTTCCAAGGCAAAGAAAGAGGGCTTCGAGCAGATCGCGGCTCTGTTCTTAAAGACAGCCGAGAACGAGAAGGAGCACGCGAAGATGTGGTTCAAGGAGCTGAACGGTATCGGCTCAACAGCAGAGAACCTCGAAGCTGCCGCTGACGGCGAGAACTACGAGTGGACAGATATGTACGAGGAGTTCGCAAAGACTGCTGAAGCCGAGGGCTTTACTGATCTTGCAAAGAAGTTCCGTCTGGTTGCGGCTATCGAGAAGCACCATGAGGAGCGTTACCGCGCACTGCTGAAGAACGTTGAAACAGCTCAGGTGTTCGAGAAGAGCGAGGTAAAGGTATGGGAGTGCAGAAACTGCGGTCATATCGTAGTCGGCACAAAGGCTCCCGAGCTTTGCCCCACCTGCGCACATCCCCAGAGCTATTTCGAGTTAAACGCAGAGAACTATTGATAATAAAAAGCCGCTCTCGGGCGGCTTTTTTCAATGGACAATGTACAATTGATAATTGACAATTATGGTGTCCGCTCACGCGGACGGATTTTGATCATTCGCAATGTTACGGCGAAGCCGATTTAAAATCCATCGCCGCAGGCGATACCGAAATTGTCCATTGTCAATTGTCAATTCAAAAAAACTCCGCCGTAGCGGAGCTTGTTTTATATGCTGTATCTTAATATCTCCTCGCCGCTTTCAAGCTGCTTTATCGTGAAAACGCCGTTTTCGTACACCATGTAGCTGCGCGGATTGTTTTCCTTGGGCAGCGATACCGAGCCGTCGTTAAGGCAGTGGATGCCGTCCTTTACGAATGCTTTCAGCACATGCGAGTGTCCGTTTATCAGCACGTCGCCCTCTTTCAGCGGCGGCAGGGAGTCGGGGTTGTGGTGGTGACCGTGGGAGAGGAAGAACGTTCTTCCATCAACGAACAGCACCGCGTAGTCCGCAAGCACAGGGAACTCCAGCACCATCTGATCCACCTCTGTGTCGCAGTTTCCGCGCACGCACAGCAGCTCAGACTTTACCTCGTTCAGCATTGCGATGACCTTTTTCGGCGCATGACCGTCGGGGAGGTCGTTTCGCGGGCCGTGGTAGAGTATATCGCCCAGCAGGCACAGCTTCTCCGCGCCCTCGCGTTTGTACGCTTCCAGCATCCATTCGCAGTAAAGAGCCGAGCCGTGTATATCCGATGCAAACATAAGCTTCATATATCTATCCTCCAAAAAAATCGGGCGACTCTGAAAACCGTTTTGAAAAAAGAAAATGAGATAGCCTGTGTATAGCGCATTTTCTTTCAAAAAAGGTTTTAAGAGGTGACCTTATAATCCGCAAAGACCTGCGATGAGGTCTGCGACATACGCTGCTGCACAGGCACTAAGCGCAACGGTGAGCAGTCCGCGCTCCAGATACGCAAGCAGCAGTGCCACGGCAAAGCCTGCGACAGAGCTTATCACAGCCGCGCCTGTAAGCATTCCGCTGCCGTCGGCACAGGCGGTGAATACCGCGGGAATCGTCATAGCCGACAGCACCGCATACGGTACATAATACAGAAAATCCAGCGCAAGCTGCGATTTTATCTTCTTTCTGAACACTGCGAGCGGCAGCATCCTGATGAGATAGGTGACCAGCGCCATCACGGCGATGCTGAGCACAAGATACATCGTTCCGTCATTCATCTGTGCTCACCTCCTCGGGCTTTCTCGGAAGCAGCAGCGCGCCGAGTCCTGCGGCGATGACTGTGCAGATTATGACTGAAATTCCGGAGCTGAGTCCCGAGAATATAGGCACATAAGTCACGATGCAGCTTAAAGCGGACGCGATCAGCGCAACAACGAGTATTCCGCGGCTCTTTTTGGCAGGGGGCACTACTATCGCGATGAACATTCCGTAGATAGCTATACCGAGCGCCGCCTGTATGCTCTGCGGAAGTATCGCGCCGAGCAGCGCGCCTGCGGCAGTGCCGGCAGCCCAGAAGATATACGGCAGCGTGATAAGCCCGTACATATAGCGCGGCGGTATCTCCTCTGTCTGTCCCGAAGCCACCGCGAATATCTCGTCAGTTATTCCGAAGCTGCTTATAATACGGTGCATAAGGCTGTATTTCTTTGACAGCTTCTGCGACAGCGAGATGCCCATCAGCGCATAGCGGAGATTGATGATAAGCTGTGCGAGCGCCATTTCGATATAGCCTCCGCACGCGGCGATTATCCTGATGCCCTGAACCTGACCGGCGGAGGTGAGGTTGGTCATTGAAATGAGTATTGCGGCGAGCGGCGGAATACCCATTCCCACCGCCGTGATACCAAACGTGAACGACACTGAAAGATATCCCAGCGCGATAGGAAGTCCGTCCCTTACACCGCGTTTGTATGTAAGTGTTGACATTGCGATTACCTGTTTCTTTTGTTCTTTTTGGCGGTTTTGTCTTTATCCGCATGGATATTCTATCATAAATACAGTGTTTTTTCAATATAATTCACAAATTTTCGTCAGACTATTGCAATTTGTGGTAAAGATATGGTAAAATAATTATTAGCATTGCTGAAAAATTCAAAGTAAGGAGCATTTTTATGCAGGTAAATGGCTTTACTATCGCGGCATTTGTGATATATGCACTTGTCATTCTCGCGATAGGCATCTATTCGTACAAGAAATCAAAGAGTATGTCCGACTACTTCATCGGCGGACGTCAGCTCGGCCCGTGGACTACCGCCATCTCGGCGCAGGCTTCCGACATGAGCGGCTGGCTGCTTATGGGTCTGCCCGGTGCAGTCCTCGTCGGCGGTCTTACAGAGTCGTGGATAGCTATCGGTCTGTTCATCGGTACTTATCTCAACTGGAAGATAGTTGCCGCAAGACTTCGTAAGATGAGCTACGCGGCAGGCGACGCTATCACCATCCCCGAGTATCTTCAGAAGCGCTTCTTCACACAGAGCCCTGTGGTACGTCTGGTATGTGCGGCTATCATCTTTATCTTCTTCCTCGTATACACCGCGTCCGCCTTCAGCGCAGGCGCAAAGCTGTTCAACTTCGTGTTTGGCACAGACTACACCCTGTCGCTCACTATCGGCGCACTGATAATCATCAGCTACACCTTCCTCGGCGGCTTCTTTGCTGTATGCTGGACCGACCTTATCCAGGGCATCCTTATGTTCGTTGCGCTGGTCATCATCCCCTTTGCGGCACTCGCAGCCGTTCCAAACATCTCCGCTGTTGAGTTCCCTGTGGCTGACCTCAACGGTATCATCGTAGAATACTACACAAGCTTTATCCAGAGCTCCGACGGCTCGTTTGCATGGCAGACTATAGTTTCGGGTCTTGCATGGGGTCTCGGCTACTTCGGTATGCCCCATATCCTCGTAAGATTCATGGCTATCAAGTCCAGCGACATGATCAAGAAGTCCCGCCTTATCGCTACTATCTGGGTAGCAGTTACACTTATCGCTGCTGTTCTGGTAGGCGTTGTAGGCTATATCTACCTCAACTCTCCCGAGAACACAGAGCTTCTCGCAAGCTTCAATGCACTTGACGACACAGAGAAGATCTTCATGTTCCTCGCATCCTCGCTCATGCCCGCGCTGTTTGCAGGTGTTATCCTGTCCGCTATCCTCGCGGCTATCATGAGCACCGCTGATTCTCAGCTGCTGGTTACAGCTTCCGCTGTTACGAACGATATGTTTAAGATCTTCAAGAAGAACGCTTCCGACAAGGCTCTGATGTGGATAAGCCGTATCACTGTTGTCGGTATCGCTGTTATCGCGTACTTTATCGCACTCGATCCCAACAGCTCTGTTATGGGACTTGTATCCTACGCATGGGCAGGTCTCGGCGCGGCATTCGGACCTGCGATGCTGCTGTCGCTGTTCTGGAAGCGCATGACCATCTGGGGTGCCGTTGCAGGCGCTGCTGTGGGCGGTGCTTCGGTAGTTATCTGGGAAATGGTGCCTTTCTTCGGCTTCAAGACCTTAGAGGACGGCACTTCCGCAGCCCTCACTCTTGCAACAGAAACAGGCGTATACTCGCTGCTGCCCGCATTTGCACTTGCGATGCTCGCTGTTGTAGTGGTATCCCTTGTTACAAAGGTAGATAAGGAGAAGGTAGAGGCGCTCTTCAAGAAGGTAGAGAGCACTACTGTTGACTCCATCGCTGCTGCCGAGTAATTCAGGCTGCGATCAAGAATCATCAACTTTGTCACCCATCCGACATCAGGCACAAAGCCCGCTTGTCGGGTGGGTTTCTTGCATCCGGCACTTTCTCGTTCGCCTGATGTGATAGTTTTTGCATGAAACTTGATTTTCGCGACAAAAACTTGATTTTCGCGCACTTTTTATTGACTTTAGCGAGGGACTTTGCTATAATAAAGTCATGAGAAGGGACAGTAAAAACTCCTGAAAATGCTTTGATGACGCAATTACTTACCTTTCATATAATAGTGCAAGAAATCTCCCCTCACGCCACAGAGGGGATTTTTCTTTTTTGGAATAACTTACCTGAAAAGTACACAAGTGGTGTGTTTTGTTTCTGTGGGGTATGCCGAAAAGACGACCTCGGAGCTTATCTGGTTGAAATTGATCGGATTTGATGCTATAATATTAGATATAAAGATAAATTTTTGACGGAGCATATATGATATACACAGTTACATTCAATCCCGCGATAGACTACGTTGTGCATTGCGAGGGCTTTTCGCTCGGTGCGGTCAACCGCACATCTGCCGAGGCTGTTTTTTTCGGCGGCAAGGGAATAAACGTTTCACTGGTTCTGGCGCAGCTTGGGGTGCAGTCCTGTGCACTGGGCTTTACGGCTGGCTTTACGGGCGAGGCTATCGAAAAGGGCATTGCGGAGCTTGGCGTTAAAAGCGAGTTCATCCGCGTAAAAGAGGGATTTTCGCGCATAAATGTAAAGCTCAAAACGGGCGAGGAGACCGAGATAAACGGACAGGGTCCCGTTATAGCCTCGGAGGAGCTGCAAAGGCTGTTTGACAGGCTGGCGGAGCTTTCTGACGGCGACACGCTGGTGCTTGCGGGAAGCGTGCCGAAGTCGCTGCCCGACGACATTTATATGCAGATAATGAAGCAGCTTTCGGGGCGCGGCATCCGCATCGTTGTGGACGCGTCAGGCGCGCTGCTGAAAAATGTGCTGGAGTTCCGCCCATTCCTCATAAAGCCGAATAATTACGAGCTTGCGGAGCTTTTCGGCGCAGAGCTTAATAGCGACGAGGACGTGATATATTACTGTAAGAAATTGCAGGAGCTTGGCGCGCGGAACGTGCTGGTCTCCATGGCGGAGAAAGGCTCACTGCTGCTGACGGAGAGCGGCGAGGTGTACCGTGAGGGCATCTGCAAGGGCGAGGTGAGAAACTCGGTAGGTGCAGGCGACTCTATGGTGGC